>CAYZUX010000054.1:0-25696 GCA_964481775.1 uncultured bacterium
GGCTGGCTGCCCCTCACGATGAGTTCTCAAACGCTCATCGATGGCGAAAAGGTCATACAGCATCCCGTAGGGCTTAGGAAGCTCCTGTTTGAGGTACCGTACAATCTCTTGAATCTGAGTCTTCTGGACCCAAACTGTCGGGATTTCATCACAGACAGGTTGTTCCTGGAGGATCTGTGCACCAAAACGAGCACGAAGGTCCTCTACGACGGAAGTGTCGTGTGACGCAGTCCTCCAGTCCGGATTTTTTTCAACGACAGTAGTCATAACCTCTCATCTGATACGGCGCCGGATCCAGGTCAATCTCAAGGGCGGCAGACTAACGGAATCTTTAACCTTCTTCAAACCTCATCGGGAGACCGGATGATCGTAGCCTGAGACCGTTCCACCCGTTTCAAATCCCTCATGGATGGAGGCACGGGCCGTTCGATTCCCTGTGGCCCCACCACCCAGCTGAAGGGACGCTTTTCCTTTCCAGCTTTCTCCCTCAACAGACAGAGACCTTCCATGAAGGCGAATGGGCTGGGAGGACAGCCGGGAACATACAGATCGACAGGGAGGATTTTATCCACTCCTTGAACGACACTATAGATATCAAACATTCCACCGGAATTGGCGCAGGCTCCCATCGAGATAACCCAACGCGGTTCCATCATCTGTTCATGAAGACGCTTGATGATCGGAGCCATTTTGATAAAGGGGGTGCCTGCAATCACCATCAGATCGGCTTCCCGGGGGGTTCCGCGAATGACTTCGGCTCCAAAACGGGCTACATCAAACCGGCTGGTCAGGCTTGTAGCCATTTCGACAAAGCAACAGGACAAGCCAAAATGGAATGGCCAGATGGAGTTTTTACGACCCCAATTGAGAAGATCATCCAATCTGGAGAGAAAGACATTCCTCTGGACAGCCTCTTCAAATGAGGCTTCCCCCAAGGCCCGGATCGTCGATGAATCCGGTTTCGGCTTGCTCAGCCAGAACCTCATCCCTATCTTCTTCCTATGATGTAATTTTCGAGCTCCTCAATGAGGTGCTCTTTCTCGGAGATGACCTCTTTGACGACATCTCCAATGGAGATCAATCCCACAATCTTTCCATCTTCGATGACGGGGAGGTGACGAACCCTTTTGTCGATCATCAATGCCATACATTCCTCAACGGTTTGCGAGGGCCGGATATACAAAACCCTGTCTGTCATGATTTCACGGACGGGGACATCCTTGGAGAATTTTCCTTTAAGGATAATTTTCCTCGCATAATCACGTTCCGACAGGATGCCATGAATATGACCCTGATCAATGACCAGCAGGGCTCCAACCTCTTTTTCCGCCATCATCTTCAGGGCCTCATAGACAGTGGCATCTGGAGCGATTGACCAAACATCAAAACCCTTGGTTTGAAGAATCTCACGGACGGTTCTCATCGCTTTTCACCTCGTCCAGAAAGGATTTCAAACTGCTCCAGCAAATGCGAACTTACTTATTTCTTTCCACAACCAGCCTTTGTTTCCGTGGTGGCCCAGCTTCAAGCGCTCCAATTTTCCAGAGGTAAACCAGGGATGCCAGCAGAATCCCGGTGAAAACCAGAATCTTAAAATATCCCGGCCAGCCCAGTTCTCGAAATCCGAAAGCCCATGTAAAGATGTAGACCGCTTCCAAGTCAAATACTACGAAAAACATCGCGACGAGGTAAAAGGTGGCAGAGAAACGGAGCCGAGCCGAGCCTTCAGAAACAATACCAGATTCGTATGGAGTTCCAGTTGCACGGTCAGAATGTCGTTGTCCCAGGTAATGAGAAAGGATCACTTGGGCGGCGACCACAAAAACAATGGCGAGGAAATACACCACGAGGGGCCACAAAGGGGCGTTGGAGATGGCCACTGTGTCTGGCAAGGTATTCCTCCATAAGAAAACGCTCGATAACAGGGAAGACTCTCTGCATCGAGCGATCGGACCTGGATGAGGATGCTCGGTGTCATCCTTCAGGCAACCAAGCATTTGATCCTATCATCTTGGACCAGTCATTCGCAAGACATCTTCGCCTCCAGATCAGACTTTCTGATTCTCTCTCCATGCTGATTGACAGACAGGCAATTCCTTCTCTATTCTCCCGTCTCTCATAGGCACCCCCATTCCCTGTGAAGTATCCCATCGGGAGCATTGCTGGGATAACCATTGACTGAGTAGAATGGGAGATCAAAAAGACTTTAAGCGTTCATGCCCCCTTCCATCTGGATCCTTGTGGGTGTGTATCCGGATCATGTGAGAAGGGAAGAACAAATGGGGAGGTGTACCATGCCATTGAATAAAAAACAGATTGAGGAGTTAAGGACACTCCTTATGAAGGAACGTGAGCAGATACTGAAGGGAATCAGGACAGGGGGAAGTTCTGAAGCTGCCATGGGGGGCGACCTGGTGGACCAGTCCACTGACCTGTCTGAGCGGGAGATGGAGCTGGAGCTTGCTGAACACGACCGCGAGAAGTTACTTGAAATAGAAGATGCCCTAAACCGTATCAAAGACGAAACCTATGGGATCTGCCTTGAATCAGGCGAGGAAATACCTTACGAACGATTGAAAGCAGTCCCCACAGCAAAATACACTGTTCGCTGTCAGGAGATATTGGAACGTCGACGCTACCTCCAGTGAGAAAACCATGAGCGGCAGGGCCACCAAGTGAATCTGGTTTTCATCGGTTATCGTGGGACTGGTAAAACAAAGGTCTCCACCCTGGCCGCACAGCGTCTGGGCCTTAAGCGGATCGGAATGGATGCCACACTGGTGGAACGGTTCGGAATGCCGATTCCGGATTTTGTCGCACGACATGGTTGGGATGCTTTCCGGGATGCCGAATCGGCATTAGCCGGGGAGCTCGCCATCCAGGATCATCTGGTGATTGATTGCGGTGGGGGTGTTGTGGTGCGGGATGGGAACATCGATGCACTCCGAAAAAAAGGGCGAGTAGTCTGGCTGAGAGCCGGTATTGAAACCATTGCCCGGCGCATTGGCGGAGACACACAGCGCCCCTCTCTGACTGGAACTAAGTCTTTCATCGAAGAGATCGGGGAAGTCCTCTCTCAAAGAACCGCCTTGTATGAGAAAGCCTCAGATTTTCAGGTGATGACTGACCCCCTCACCGTGGAGGAGGTGGTGGACCAGGTGTTAACATGGTGGGAAAAGCAGGAAACCCGTTGAGTTACAGACCAGCGGTGAGAGCTTCAATTTCCTTGAATTTTTCTTCCACAAGCAGCTTCCCATAAGGGCCCATTACTCCTGCAGCGATATGGCGCCAGGCAGTCCAAACTTCCCGGGTTTGGCCATATAATGTCATCTGCCGTGAAGCAAGGGCTGCCTCGGCGGTGGTAAACTGCTCGATTGTAGAAACATCCCATTGAGGCATACGGCCGGCCAGCACCGCCAATCTGGAGATGATTGTCTCGGCCAGTTTCTTTCCATCGTCTTTGTTGGCAAATCGTTTCGGATCACGTCCACCCACACCCTGGTGAGGTTCATTTCCAAGCCGGGAAAGGTCCACACTCTCCGGATCAAGATACATCATCAATGAGGTTTCCCCCCAGGCCGCATGATCCCCATAATATTCCACATCGAGAGCCAGAAAGTACTCGGGGGTTCCAAGGACCGGGATTCCAAGGATCCGGCTCATCCTGACAGCCGTCTCGCGGACAACAATCTGTTGTGCTGCACCATAGTGGCCGGTCAGGATGATGATCGCCTTGAAACCCTGGCGGGCCGCCTCGACGCAAAGCCTTTCCAGCCAGGGACGCAGGAGGTGGGAATGAACCGAATTTTCAGGGTCCATAATAAAGGTGTGAGGTTCATTCAATCCTCCAACCCCGCCAAAGAGAGGCGGAGCAACCAATCCCCCGCCCCTTTCAGCAGCACGTAAACACAGCATGTGGGCCTTCAATGCATCCAGACCGACTATGTTATGGAGACCATGCCACTCGATGGTGCCCAACGGGAAAAAGAGAGTGGGACAGATGCGCATCGCATCTTCGATTTCCCGCGGTCTGAGATGATCCAGGCGTGCCTCCATCAGAACGACCACTCTCCAGTCAAGTTGGTCTTATCCAATCACATCCAGACGACGGAGGAGGCCATCATGCTGGGCATGCATTTCCATGGGCATCCGCGCTCCAAACTGTTTGAAGTAGTCCGCCACTGCCTCAGCTTCCTTCAACCAGTCTTCCTTGTTGACTTCCAGGAGTTTGTCGATGGCCCCGGGAGCAAGATCCAATCCTTCCAGGTTCAGGTCAGATTTCCTTGGCACCCAACCGATCGCGGTCTTGTCTGCTTCGACTTCATCACTGCAGCGGGCAAGAATCCAGTCGAGCACACGGATATTTTCCCCGTATCCAGGCCACAGGAAATTGCCATCATCATCAGTCCGGAACCAATTGACATTGAAAACGCGGGGTTGTTTAACCATGCGGACCCCCATTCTTAGCCAGTGTTCAAAGTAGTCGGCCATGTTGTAACCACAGAAGGGGACCATCGCCATGGGATCCCTGCGTACCTCGCCCTGCTTCCCAAACTGGGCCGCGGTCCGTTCCGATGCCATGGTCGCACCGATGTAGACCCCATGGGTCCAGCTCAAAGCCTCAAAAACCAGGGGAGTCAGGTGCGCACGGCGTCCACCAAAAATGATCGCGGATATATTCACACCATGATGGTGATCAGCACGCCAGGAACGTGAGGGACATTGAGAAAATGGAGCTGTAAACCGGCTATTGGGGTGAGCGCCTTGAACCGGTTTTCCGTTTTCGTCTTTCAGATCGGGTGACCAGGGGCGTCCCCGCCAATCCCAGCCGGAGGCAGGAGGGGGTTCTTCCATGCCCTCCCACCAGACATCTCCATCTTTCCCCAGAACAACATTGGTGAAGATGGTATTCCTGCGGATGGTCAACATGGCGTTGGGATTGGTTTTCATGCTGGTTCCCGGTGCCACACCGAAGAAACCGGTCTCAGGATTGATGGCCCACAACCGGCGGTCCGTGTCGATCCGCATCCAGGCTATATCATCCCCAACAGTCCATACCTTGTACCCCTTGGACTGGAATGTTTCCGGTGGAACCAGCATGGCGAGATTGGTCTTTCCACAAGCACTGGGGAACGCTGCTGCAATATACTGGATATGACCATTGGGACGTTCCACGCCCAGGATGAGCATATGTTCCGCCATCCATCCCTCGCGACGGGCCATATCGCTGGCGAGACGCAAGGCCAGGCATTTCTTTCCCAGAAGCACATTTCCACCATAACCGGATCCGACACTCCAGATAGTATTGTCCTCAGGGAAGTGGAGGATCAGGCGCTTTTTATGATCAAGGTCGGCTTTGCTGTGAAGACATTTTGTGAATGTCCCTGCCGCTCCGAGTTGATCGAGAACCTCATCACCCACATGACACATGATCCGCATGTTCAGGACCACATAAATACTGTCCGTCAATTCAACTCCGTACTTGGCGAAAGGAGAACCCACCGGTCCCATGCTGAAGGGGATGACATACATGGTCCTCCCCCGCATGGCACCCTCAAAATAGCCACTCGCGGTCCGGTAACCCTCCTCAGGAGACATCCAGTTATTGGTAGGTCCGGCATCATCCTTCAATCGTGTGCAGATGAAGGTTAGATCCTCAGTCCTGGCAACATCATTCTCGGCGGTACGATGGTAATAACAGCCTGGCCACCTCTCCTGGTTGAGCGGAGTCAGATCACCAACCTCGACAGCCTCCTTGGTCAGATGCTCTTTCTCTTCCTCGCTCCCATTGATCCAGACAATTCTTTCCGGTTTGCATAGGTGCGCCATTTCCTCAACCCAGAGTTGCAGGGCTTGATGTCTCACTTCAGTCTCTCCTTTGTATGGGCAATGATTCGGAAATTATCCACCCGGATGGCAGGCACACCCCACACTCTCCGCCCCACAGGGAAAAGCAACACCGGAGCCATGCTGTTGACATGCTCTACCCGAGGTTCTTGAGTATAGAAGGCCCCCTCGGTTCAGGTCAACAGGATAGAAAAGCAAAACTCCAAACCCTTCCAGTGTCGACTTCCCTAGTGGAGTTCCTGTTGCCCGGTTAAACTCAAACGACTACGTTGAGCAGAGATCTCATTTCCCTGCAAGCAAATATTCAAGGACCGAAGGGATCCGGAACGATTTCATGATTCAGACTCAGGAGATTTTCGAACCAGCCATCAGAACTCTCGGAGAATTAAAAGCTTCCGGGTATTGCCATCAAACCGTCAAAGAAGAACTCCGAAGGAACCTGATCCATAAACTTCAGAACAAAGAGACTGTGTTCCCAGGTATCATCGGGTATGAGCGGACAGTCATCCCTCAAATCGAGCGAGCGATTCTGGCCCGTCATGATTTCATCTTGCTGGGGCTGCGTGGCCAGGCCAAGACACGGCTCATCAGGACTTTGACTACCCTCCTGGACCCCTTCATCCCGGTTGTCGCTGGCAGCGGTGTTCCCGATGATCCTCTCGAGCCAGTATTCGGGATTACCAGGAGGATGATCGCGGAAAAAGGAGATCAGACACCCATTCGTTGGATTTCCCGTGAGGAGAGATTTCAGGAAAAACTGGCAACACCCGATGTCAGCATTGCCGACCTGATCGGAGATATCGATCCAGTCAAGGTGATGTCCAAACGGCTGGAACTCTCTAATGAGGAGGCGATCCATTATGGGATTATTCCACGCTCAAACCGAGGAATTTTCGCCATCAATGAGCTGCCTGACCTCCAGCCACGCATTCAGGTGGGTCTTCTGAATATCCTGGAGGAAAGCGATATCCAGATCCGTGGTTTTCCCATCCGCATACCGCTTGATCTCATCATGGTGTTTACTGCCAATCCTGAGGATTACACCAACCGGGGATCCATCATCACTCCCCTAAAAGACCGGATCGATGCCCAGATCCTGACCCACTACCCCTCCACAATCGAGGATGGCATGGCCATCACCGCCCAGGAGAGCTGGGTACCTGCATCCAATAACCATGAAATCATTATCCCCGGATTCTTTCGTGAAATTGTCGAACACGCCGCCTTCGAGGCCCGCGCCAGTGAATTTGTCGACCAAAACAGCGGGGTATCCCAACGATTAGCCATCTCTTTTTATGAAACCCTCCACAGTGCAGTCGAACACCGCCTGATTCTCCAATCGCGAAGGCAAGGCATCGCACGTATGTGTGATCTGTTCCATTGTGTTCCCGCCATGACCGGTAAAATGGAGCTGGTCTTCAAAGGAGAACAGGAAGGGGTGGTCAATGTTGCCCATCGTTTGATCGGACAGGCGATAGCCAAGGTGTTCGACAAACATTTCCTGCCAATGGGCAAGAAGGTCCGTCACAAGATCAATCCCGAACCATATAAGGAAATCATCGATTGGTTTGAGAATGGCAATCATCTGGATTTATCCGACGACCTCTCCTTTGAGGATTACCTGCGGCGTCTTCGCAATGTTCCCGGGCTTGAACAACTGGTTCGGAAACACCTGCGGCCCGCCGATGATCTCCATCTGGCATCAGCCATGGAATTCGCCCTGGAAGGACTCGCCCAGCATTACCTGATCAGCAAGAAGTATGATCTTGACACAGTACGATATGTGGATACCGTGAGTGAAATGATGCGTCAGCTGTGAAGGAATGCAAAAACCACCGAAGGTCTGCCTTGCCTGTTCGGGAGGCGGTCATCTCAGGCAGATTCTGCTCTTGAAGAGTGTCTATCAGGACCTCGACCATTTCTTTGTAACTCAAAAGACACCCCTAGCGGAATCGGCAGCTTCCGAACACCGTATCCTTTATATCCCTGATGTCGCATTAGGTTTACTGAACAGAAGCCCCCGTGCCTGGTGGGCTTTTCTCAGGAATTTTTTCCTGAGCCTGAATTACCTTCTGAGGGAACGTCCCGATGTCATCATCAGTACCGGTGCCGGAGCGATCCTGAATACCCTCTGGTTGGGACGATTACTGGGGGCACGATTAATTTTCGTGGAGACCTTTGCCCATACCCGCACACCTTCCCTGACTGGACGTTTGGTTTCTCCGCTTGCCCATCTGCACATAGTCCAATGGCCGGCATTGGCTCAACGCTTTCCTCGAGCAAAGGTGATCAGTCCCCTGGTTGAAACTGGCCGGATAGTGTCACTCAAAGATGAGCATCCCAGGCAGACACTTGTCACGGTGGGGACCCATGGTCCCTTTGACCGTCTGTTAAGAGAGGTTGAGAAGCTGGTCAGGGAAGGAAAGCTTTCCCAGCCAGTTGTGGCCCAGGTGGGACCTGGAGGATACCTTTCCTCAGAGTTCAAGTGTTATGAAACCCTCGATCAAACCGGGATGGAGCACTTGCTTCAGCAGTCTTATCTGCTCATCACTCATGCCGGAACCGGATCAATTCTTTCCGGACTCAAGGCTGGCTGCAAGGTGATCGCGATCACACGTCAAGCACAGTATGGTGAACACTATGATGACCACCAATCGGAAATTCTCGAAGAAATGATGTGTCGGGGGGCTATCCTGGGGGGGAAGGATCCTGCCCATTTATCTGGTATTCTCGATCAAATAGACAAATTTCATCCAAAAGAAATATCGATCTCATCCAAAGAAATCGAATCAGAAATCCTCGTTCATCTCACGGATTGGTTTGGAGACTCTTTCAACAAAAGAGGAAACTAGCCTGTCTTACGACCTGCGACCCAATTTGGAAGATGAATCTGCAGGTTTGGATCCTCTGTCCCTTTTTTCTGAACACTGGCCACCAAGTCGGCAACACTCGTTCCTTGAAGATAAGTGACGATCTTTTCGCGCAGTTGGGTCCAGCGTTCATGTAAGGGACATGGGTGCTCATCCTTGCATTCAGCCCATCCAATCGCACATTCATCCAGTCCTCCCAAAGCTCCAAGCACCGCCATCACATCCCACAATGTCACGGCGGTAGGGTCTTTGATGAGACGATACCCACCCCCTGGCCCCCTGATTGGCTGGACGATCTTGCTGCGAGTCAATGATTTCATCACTTTGGAAAGATGATGACTCGATAATCCCTCCGCCTGGGCGATCTCCAGAACAGTGACAGGCCGCGGGTTATTCCGTGCAGCCAGATAAATGAGTGCCCGGATGGCATACTCTGTTGGTTTCGCAAATAAAAGAGCCATTTGTGATCTCTTGACTCCCCCCTTTCCCGAAGTGACTGAAATCTGACGAGAACAACCAGACAAACTTATTCAAATTTCCAATATCGTTTACTTAATACAATCATAAGATTGCAGATATCCCTAAGTCAAGTGACATTTTGCAGTCTATTCGGGATTATTTGACGGCAGCCTGATTACTTGATATCAAGCTGCCGTCAAACGGATCAAAAACTCAGTTTTTTCAAACGAGTCAGGAAGTTTACCTTAGTTTCTTGTGGTAGGCCTCATCTGTCACGATGGACTGGACACCCCCTTCAGGTACATCTGCCCCTGCCGTCCATAAGGCCGCATTGAGGATGATCCTACGGAAGTTTTCATCTTTCCAGTTCTTGTGGAAATGGCCACCTGTAAAGCCGAATCCCCTGCCACCATCTTCACGCTCTGTCACCCAGCACACCACTTCTGAGCGTCCCTTATGTTTGGCGGTCTCCTCAGTTGTGCGGGTATTGTCAGGGGGAGAAGCCTGCAGAAGCGGGGTTACACCTTTCATACCGTCCCGGAACCGCATGCAGTAATACCATTCATCCTCCAGAGTGAACGGTGTGATACCCTGAGTGACTGGATGAACGGGGATATTCGTGAAGACAGCCGTCCAGTGGGGATTGATGGAGTACCCTGTTTCATAATAACCACCAATCCATTCCTTAAGTTCCTTCCCACCTTTGTCTTTGGGGACCTCGACCGAATAGTGGACAAGCGCGAGTCCTACCCCCTTTTTCATCAACTTATCGAGTACTGAAAGGCGATCATCCTGAATGAGCGGGGAACCGGCACCTCCATCCATGTAGAACAGGATCGAGTTGGCATTATCAAAAGCACTCGGATCCGAAGGCCACCCCTCGTAGTAATCAGCGGCTATCACACTGGGGACTTGATCCAGACAGGAACGTAAAAGATGGATACCCGCGGGATGCTCATGGTCTCCATTACCATGACTGGCCTTGCCGGCTATGAGGACGATCTTCTTCCTGTCTGTCAGAGGTAACCGTTTTATCCGTATATCTTTGAACTGAACCTCCATCGGAGGTCCTGCGTGGACCTGAAGAGCCAACAGACCTGAGAAAGCACGCTTCTCCACCTGATTGTCGACGACTTCACAGGTCACATTCCCATTGATCGCCTGGAGAATCCGGTTTCCCTGGACATGGACCACGTAATCATTCCAGCCATCCAGCTTGATTCCTTCAAGTATCTTCGCGGATTCACCGGTGGCACCTGTCTCCTCAATCTTTCCATCCTCTTTGATGACGACTTGCTGGCCACGTTGTGCAAGGATTCCGCGCGCTTTTTCTTCATACAGGATCCCTGTGTATTGACCTGCCGAGTCGATATCCGCCTGATAGCCTGAAATCACCCACTTGTCTACCTCTTTCGAGCGGAATTGAACTCCCGAGTTGCCTCCCTGGATCTTGAAAGATAGGCGGAGTTCGAAATCATCCACTTCACCATCCCGCCACACCAGGAAAGTATTCCCCTGGGTGGGATTCTCGGCGGTGGTTTTTCCGACGATGGCTCCATCCTTGACTGACCAGAATTTCGGGTCGCCATCCCACCCCTTCAGATCCTGCCCATTGAAAACGGCACGAAATCCTTCCTCACTTCCCTGATCCACCGCCGCGGCATAAACGGTACCCAGCGAAAAACCAGCAAGACATACCCATACTGAGAACATCACAAGTTTTTTCATCCTATGACCTCCAGGTTGATAACATGGCTTGGCTTTTCATGGAAATCTACCAGACTCTTGATCAGGATGTCAGGGAGGGTCTATTCCGACCATGACCTTTGCCTGATGACCCGAACGAGTGGAATGATGTAGTCTTTTTATGTATCCCAGCTGCTCTAAAAGTCTAAACGGGGAAAAACTGACCAGGACTCAACTGAAAGGCGGCTGCCGGGTTTTGTGTGACGTGGAATCCTATCGGACATTTCAGAGGAAACACGGCTTGGGAAAGGTGAGTAACCTCCTGAGGATCTGGGGCGTTTACTGGCCAGAGTCGACACAAGGTTCAAATACCGCTCATGATCCTGGAAGACATGGGACACTCACTGGAGGATGGAATGATTGATCCACAAAAACTACTCGGCGGTTTTCTCAACACGGCACTTTCAACCGGCTTGAAGACTGGAAAGAAAGCGAAGAAAGGGGCCTCCCTTGGAGGGCTCCTGAATGCCAACAAGGCCACCCTGGGAATGGGGCTGCTTGGCCTGGCGATTGGAGCCTATGAACATTTCAAACAACAAGGGGGGGGAACTGTCGGACAGGGAATTAATCCTCCTTCATCTCCTCCCCCACTTCCTGGGACCTCCAGGTCAACTCCACCACCCCTTCCACGCACTCCAGGGGAAGGTTCCATTCCTCCTCCCCCTCCGGTGCCCGCCAGTCCGACTGATACGCAAAAAAGCGATGCACTCTTGCTGGTACGGGCAATGATAGCCGCCGCCAATGCGGATTACACGATTGATGAGTCTGAAAAAGCGGTTATCCTCTCTCGGATTGAGGAAGCGGGTATGGATGAAGAGGAGAGGAACTTCATCCTCCAGGAAATCGATCATCCGCTTGGACTCGTGGAACTGGTAAACCAGGTTAAAACACCTGAAATGGCAGAGCAAGTTTACGCGGTATCACTGATTGCCACCCAGGCAGACACAGAAGTCGAAAAGAACTATCTCAGGAATCTGGCCAAGCGGTTAGACCTGGACCAGGCCACTACGGCCAAGTGGCACCGGCAGCTGGAAATTGAAAACGATTAAAAGGAGATTTCCCCATGGCACTCTGGTATCTTAGTTATAACAGTCAACAGATGGGCCCTTTTGAGCTTGCCCGGGCTATCGAGATGGCCGCTACCAACCCGGATGGTTTCGCCTGGACCGAGGGAATGCCAGAGTGGAAAGCGATCAAGGAGGTGCCCGAACTCCAACGGACCACCCTTTCAGTACCTCCACCCCCCATCAACTCGCTGGCATCGGATGTCATTGACTTCAGAATCCTTGGCAGCGAAATGCAGTTTGTCGAGGTGGAGCTCGATCCAGGCGAGAGTGCGGTAGCCGAAGCAGGCGCCCTGATGTACAAGGACCCCGCGGTCCAGATGGAGAGTGTCTTTGGTGATGGCTCTCAGGGCAGCGGTGGCGGAAGCTTCATGGACAAGCTGATCGGCGCCGGAAAACGTCTGCTCACATCGGAAAGCCTCTTCACCACGGTGTTTACTCAGACAGGCAACAGCAAAGGCCGTGTCGCCTTTGCGGCGCCATACCCCGGCAATATCATCCCCTTGCCTCTTACTTCGGTGGGGGGACGGTTGATCTGCCAGAAAGACAGTTTCCTCTGTGCCGCCAAGGGAGTGTCGATTGGCATCGAATTCCAACGCCGGATACTCACTGGGCTTTTCGGTGGTGAGGGATTTATCATGCAGAAGCTTGAAGGTGATGGAATGGTGTTCCTTCATGCCGGGGGTACCATCGTCGAACGGCAACTGGGGATTGGAGAGGCCTTGCATGTCGACACAGGATGTGTGGTGGCCTATGAAGGAGGTGTGGACATGGACATCCAACAGGCCGGTGGGATCAAGACGATGTTGTTCGGAGGAGAGGGTCTGTTCCTTGCCATCCTGCGTGGACCCGGTAAAGTCTGGCTGCAATCCCTTCCCTTCTCCCGGTTCGCCGGAAGGATGTTGATGGCAGGCCGTGGAGGGAAAGAGGAGGGCTCCATTCTCGGTCCATTGGGGGGACTGCTGGATGGAGACAACCGGTATTGAATGTTGATCAGTTTCATTGTAGCCGTCACCCCAATCTTCCCCCTCCGCAAGGGGGAAGGTTGTTCATCGGAACCCCAACTTCCTTGCGGGGGAGGGTTGGCCAGGGGGAACTGAAGCGCTGGAATGAGGGAACAAAATGACTCTAGTACACCAACCAAGCACAATCCAAAAAAAACCTGCCATCCTGGGTGGTCCACCATTGAGAACTCAACCCTTCGCGGAATGGCCTGTGCCAAAACCCTGGATGATGGAATCACTGAGAAAAGTCTGGGAGTCACGTGAATGGGGAGTTGGCGCGCCGATCATTGAAGAATTCGAGCAGCGGTTCGCCGCTTACATCGGAGTCCGGTATTCCGGTAGTTGTGTGAATGGGACCGAGGCAATCACGGTGGCTTTGCGAGCGACCGGAATTCAGCAAGGTGATGAGGTCATCACCTCACCCTATACCTTCATTGGCACCATCACACCCATCATGGCCTTAGGAGCAATCCCCAGGTTTGTGGACATCTCCCCTTCCAACTACCTGATCGATACCAGCCTGATCGAAGCATCCATTACCGAACATACCCGGGCGATTATACCTGTCCACATTGCCGGCTGTCCCGTAGATATGGAACAAGTGTGTGCGATCGCCAGGAAACACAACCTCATCGTAATCGAGGACTGCGCCCAAGCCCACGGAGCAGCGTGGAAGGGAAAAAAAGTGGGAGCCTGGGGCCATACCGGGACATTCAGTTTCCAAACCAGCAAAAATATGAGTGCCGGGGAGGGTGGAGCGGTCACAACAGACAACCCTGAGAGAGGGAACCGGATATTTGCCGCCAAGAACTGTGGCGGAGTACCCGGTGGCGTTTGGAATGGCCATGAACTCTTTGGGACCCATCGCGGGATTTCATCCTGGCAAGCAGCTCTCCTGATCGGTCAGATCGATGAGCTCGACGCCGAGAACGGTCACCGTCATGCCAATGCCCTTTACCTTGAGTCATTGTTATCGGAGGTGGAAGGAATCGAAACGGTGGCAGTGAACCCGGAGGGAGTCACCTCTCATGCCCATCACCTGGTCCTCTTCCATTACCACCCAGAGGCATTTGAGGGTCTGAGCCGTGACCAGTTCACGAAGGCCTGCAATGCGGAGGGGATACCCATCGGGAATGGTTATGTCCCCATCTACAGGCAAGGGAGTGTTTCCGAATACGCCTCCTGGCCATACATTGCACCAGTACTGAAAGCACGTGGAATCGATTATTCCAGGGTGGAGTGTCCGGTGACAGAACGTATCTCGACAAATGAGGGAATGTGGGTCCACATGGGGGTGTTGATGGGGCCAAAAGAGGATATGGAATCGATCGCGGAGACCTTCTTAAAGGTTAAGCACCATGCCAACGAGATAAGAAAAGGACTGTAGAAAAACCTGGGAATGGAATCAGCTCTTCTTTTTGGAGTGTAAACGATCCCTGATTGCCTTCCACTCGCGGGTATATATGGCTTTCATTCCGGCTCCGCTTCCCTGCTCCTCACTCACTTGCCCGGCGGCAAGTGTTAAACCATATAAAGCGCTGACCCCTCCCTGCATAGTGGCCCCGAGATATTCATTAAAACGGGGATCCAGAAAATCGATCACAAAACCCAGCTGGTTCAGTTGATATTGAGTGGCCTGTTGCAGTGAGGGGGGTGAGAGGGGAACAGCCAGTCCCGCACGCCGGAGACCTTTGGGATCAAGCACCTGGGCCCCCTTTTCCAGGAAGAGGCCCACTCCATCTGGAGTGTAAGGGGGATCTGTAAAGAAAAAGTCGAATGCGGCTATCAATGCTTTCGGAAGTGAGCCTCGAAGATCGGATTGGACGACTGCCAGGGGCAGATCCTCGCTCAATGCCATGTCTCCGATGAATTCCACGAGACGGGGATCCACCTCCACCACCACCGCCATACATCCACGCAGGATTTCTTCTCCAAGGTTCTTGCGGACCATCAACAAAGTGACCAACGAGGTCAGGTCATCATCCCCCAGGAAAAGGCAACGCTTGCCCTGGACAACTCCAAGATCAAGAAAGAGCTCCGCGCGCCTGATGACAGTTTCGATCTTGGCATGAGACTGATCCCAACGGGGATCCGCGGAGGGACGCTCCTCATAGATTTCCTCCAGCAATTCCAGGAAGGGATCTTCGGAGTCCCGATCCTCTGAAACTGAAAGCGGGATGTAATCGAGCGTGGACAGATGATCTTCCTCCGTGTCTTCCTCACTGGAATCACTTTCTTCGATGTCATCCGCCAAAAGTTCTGGAACATGAGGTGGAATTGAGGGCAGCGTAAAGATCGGAGCAGTCTGTTCTGAGATGGTGTGTTGATCGGTTGGGCTTCCCCACACCGCCCTGGTTACTCCAGTGAATTCGTCGGAAACGCACATACCGCCTCGCCGTACCAGCCAACCCTGTTTTTCGAGCTCCCGGCGGATCGCGGAGACAAGTGGAATTGGCAGCCCAACCTCAGAAGCCACCACCTTGGGAGAGACAGGCTGCAAACGATGAATTGTTCGAAGGACCGCCTCGACACCGGGGGGACCCTCTTCGAGCGAGGTGGTCACCGCAACCGTTTCACAGATCTGTGCGAGTTGTGTTTTGGGGTCCATTGTGAATGAAAAAGGCCCGTCGACCGAGTAGATCCACGGGCCTGATTGCTGACCGGTTATGGGAAGACTCAGGCAGCCTGTTCAACCACGGAAATGATTCGGCGGTCTTTTCCCTTCCTCTCAAAGCAGACAATCCCATCGATCTTAGCGAAAAGAGTATCATCTCCCCCCTTCCCGACATTATCGCCGGGATGGAACCGAGTTCCCCTCTGACGTACAAGGATCGATCCAGCACTGACAACTTCGCCCGCAAATCTCTTCACTCCCAGACGTTGAGCATTGCTGTCACGTCCATTTTTGAGCTTACCGCCACCGCTCTTTACGTGAGCCATTTCAGCCACTCCATCTTTCTTCTATGGAGAACCCAACCGGGCTCTCTCGAATTGACAACCATTAAAGATAGCAAGAGAGTCCTTATTAAACAAGACCAGAGGGATATTAGTTTATCCGCTGACCTTCCCAGATGAAGGATTGAGGATTAGGCTATCTGGTAAAGGGAAAGGGTATCCAGAAACGAGTATGACAGAAGAAGCCAGGAATACCACTGTAACCACCGAAACAGGGCCAGAAAATGGGAAAAAGGGTCTATCTCTCGATGCCTTGATGGAAGCCGCAGGCTTTGTAACTCAGGCCCCCCGGGAGACAACGGAATCCGAAGCCGCCCAGCCCTACCGTGGCCCGGAAGTCCATGTGGATGCTTTCGGAAAACCCGATGCTGCGGATGCGCAGCGTAGCCTGGCGGATATTCTGGGCTACCCCTATGTGGATGTTTCCGCCATCCGCCCAACCCCTGATCTCCTCAAGGCAATACCCAAAAAGATTATTACCCGGTATAAGACCATCTTCCCTGTGGAGATCACCCCTACGAAACTGAAAGTGGCTTTTTCCGATCCATACGATGTCAACGCACACGCCGATGTGGAGCTGATCGCAGACAGTCTTGGCCTTGAACTTGAGATGTGCTTGGGGGAGCCGGAAGACATCACCCGGGCCATTGATACTTACTTCACTGCAGAGCGCAACCAGATCACGGCTTTAATCGATGAGATCGGAGACGATGCCGTGGCCTCGGCAGGGAATTCGGCCTTTGCCAAGGCGGGCGCCAATGTGATGGTGCTCTCCTCAAGCGATGATGAGGATCTGGGATCCCTGGCCAAGTCGCTCGAGGGAGTGGACCTGGAATCCAACGAAGCCCCGCTGGTACGCCTGATTAACCTGATCTTCCGCAAGGCTCTCAAGATGCGGGCCAGTGATATTCATTTCGAATCCTATTCGGATGAGTTCAGAATCCGGTTCCGTGTTGACGGCGTGCTGCAGGATATTGAAAGCCCTCCCACCAAGCTTCAAGCATCCATGATCTCACGTCTCAAGATCATGTCCGGCATGGACCTCGCCGAAAAGAAGATTCCGCAGGACGGACGTATCCAGCTGCGTCTTGAGGACAAGGACATCGACTTCCGTGTCTCCTGTCTGCCTTCCATCTGGGGAGTCAGCATGGTCCTGCGTATCCTCGACAAGACAGGTCTCATGCTGGGCCTTGAAGAAGTCGGCTTCATGCCTGACAACATTGCCTTGTTCAAGAAGCTGATCAAGCGTCCCAACGGGATCATTCTGATGACTGGACCTACGGGTTGCGGCAAGACCACCACGCTGTACTCAGCACTCAACTCCATCAATACGCCTGATACCAAGATCATTACAGTCGAAAACCCCGTGGAATACATGATCGAGGGAATCAACCAGGTGCAGGTCAATGAAGATATCGGCCTCGACTTCGCCAATGTACTCCGTACCATGCTCCGTCAGGCTCCGAATGTCATTCTCGTGGGTGAAATGCGTGACCTGGAAACCGCTGAAACAGGTATCCGCGCAGCCCTGACAGGCCACCTTGTCTTCAGTACACTTCACACCAATGATGCCCCCAGTGCCACGACACGTTTGATTGAAATGGGAATCAAACCCTATCTTGTCTCCTCAGCTCTTCAGGCCGTGATCGCCCAACGTCTGGTCCGAAGAATCTGTCCGGAATGCAAGGAGCCCTATTATCCGCCACCGGCACATATCGAGGAGTTCGGAGTCAACCCGGATGAGTTCCGTGGCCAGCCTTTCTATCAGGGAGTTGGCTGTCACACCTGTAATTACTCAGGGTATCGTGGACGAACCGCGATCCACGAAATCATGGTTTTGAGTGATGATCTCCGGGCAATGATCCTGAAATCGGCTTCAGCGGAAAAGGTTCGCCGCAAGGCACGTGAAGAAGGCATGATAACATTGCGTGAGGATGGCTGGCAGAAGATCCTGCGCGGCGTCACCACCATCGAAGAAGTCATGCGTGTAACCGCGGATGAGCTCAAGTAAGGGTGTCTGTTTCAGCCTTTAAGGTTGTAGTAGATAAACACACCAAGCAGCAAGAAACCGAAAAGGCCATAGGTGCAGACCCACAAGGCGATCATTCCGGCGTTGATATCAATGTACTGGCCAGACAAGAGAACCGTCATGGACCATGAGTAGATCAGTAGCCACAAGATGAGGGCTGTCTTTTGCCAGTTACGATAAAAACACACAGCAGCAATGACCAGTGCAATGATCACGGAGTAGTCACTAATACCATAACCTTTCCAAGCTTCCTTCCATGCTTCGACGAGATCGTTCATCTGCGTATACCTCACCTCCCGTTTCGATTATCATTGTATTGCGGAAAACACGTTAATGTCAAATATGAATTTTGCGAAAGATGAAATTTTGAATCCTGTGGATCCATCTAAAAACGGGAGGCCACTTCTTTCAATTCAGGGTCTAAAGGCCTCATTTTTCATCAAGGGGCGGGAACTGAGAGCAGTCGATGAAGTTTGGCTGGACATTAAACCCGGTGAAGTCGTGGGATTAGTGGGAGAATCCGGCTGTGGAAAAAGCGCCACAGCTCTCTCCATATTGCGGCTGATTCCATCTCCCCCCGGGCAGATTGTAGGAGGGAAAATCCTTTTCCAGGGGGAGGATTTGTTAGCTTTACCGGAGAAGTCGATGCGGGAGGTACGCGGCGATCGGATCTCAATGATCTTCCAGGAACCAATGACGGCCCTTAATCCTGTTTTTACAGTTGGCAACCAGATTGGCGAAGTTTTCCGGGTTCACCGGAAGATGAACCGGCGGGAAGCCTTTGAGGCGAGTGTCGAGATGCTCGCCAAGGTCCGTATGCCTGAACCCGAGAAACGAGCTCGGGAATATCCCCATCAGCTCTCGGGGGGGATGCGTCAGAGAGTGATCATCGCCATGGCGCTGGCTTGCGAACCGGATCTCCTCATCGCCGATGAACCAACCACCGCGCTGGATGTCACTGTCCAAGCCCAGATTCTCTCACTTATGGACCGATTACGCCGTGAACGGAACTGTGCGGTCCTGCTCATCACGCATGATTTGGGTGTGGTCGCTGAGGTTTGTCACCGTGTGGCGGTGATGTATGCCGGAGAGGTGGTGGAGGAAGCCACAGTAAAGGAGATTTTCGATTCCCCCAAACACCCTTATACCCAGGGATTGCTTCAATGTGTTCCACGCGTGGACCGTCCCGGTAGGGAGCGTCTTGCAGTCATCCGCGGGACTGTCCCCGATCCCTCGATACCGGTTGCGGGGTGCCGTTTCGCTCCGCGTTGTGACTACCGGATGCCAGAATGTGAGTCCCGGGCACCCAGACTCCTACCGGTCGAGGGATGCAGCGGTCGAGTACGCTGTTTCCTGCATCACCCTGCTACAACACCTTAAACAGGGGCTCGAGACCTACCCCTGTTGTTTCCGTATGTCGTTCCATCGGCACTGAGAAAACAACTCAGTTTTTGTTTCGTCAACTGGTTCAATGGCCTGAGAAGGGCGAATGACTATTGCAAAAGCTCCCTTGAGATGCACAGTCGGCGGCCTGTTCCTTGAATCTCCAACTGGTTAAAACCAGAAGCATCCGGATTATCGTGAAAACGAATCCACTCGGGATCCTCCCGGAATGCAGGGTGGTTGATAAGACGATCCGTGATAACCACCATGTTGACCTTCCTGCGCTGGAGAAAATCAAAAAAGGTCCCCTCTTTTTCGGCAATATGCACATGGTGGTAATTTGTTCCAAGGTGCAGGGTAAAACGGTTCTGTGAAAGCAGATGAACTTCCTGTTCGATAGGAAAGGAACGGATCAACCGGATGGTTTTCACATTCGGAAGAGCTGATTTCTCTGGCCAAAGAGACTGGCATGTTGGTGCAAAAACGAGAGCAAGTCCACAACATAAAAGCAACATCGGCGACAGTTTCTGATCAAGACGATCTGACTCGGTGGCAAAGAGCACAACTGACAAGAGGAGTAACAAAAGACCCGGGAAGAACAGGTAGTGCTCCCGGGGGAAAACTACCATGGAGGCAATCAGCGAAGGAGTCAGGTAAACCATGGCCAGTAACATAAGGTCGATCTGATTCGCCATATTGGTCTTTATCCGGAGCAAGGAACCTCTCCACCGGTAAACCACATAGGCCACCATCAAAACAAGACACAAGGTTTCTGGGCGGACAAGACGCTTCCATTCCATGATGTTCCCGGGCCCCAAAAGAAGATGGATAAGGGTCGATGGGATCTCAACCACATTCGTGGTGATGTGCTTAAGGAACAAGACAGGATCCGCGATGATGACCTGCCCCAATCCTTCGGCCTGACCGAAGTTTTCCTGTATAATCCTCTTCCAATCGAGCCATGGGCTCAGGTCTTTTGTTCCAGTCCACCGAATCCAATTCAAAGAGAAATGCTGTCCAAATGCTGTTAATCCACGTTCCCCGGATATTGGGACTCCCATGAAACCAATACATAAAAATGCAAGCAGCATCCCGGTAAAGAGAGTCACCATTTGCATTCCTTTGCGATCATGGGGATGGTAAATGGTAACCAGGATACAAACCCCACCAAGGAGCAAGAAGGAAAGGAAGAACTCCGGATGAATATAGCTGCAGACAAGACTCCCAGCAGTGCCAATAAAAAAACGGTAGAAGAGTCTCATGGGCAGGGATGCGCAGACCGCTGAAACCAGAAAGATGGCCGCACAGAAATGATTCACTTTTGGCCACACACCCAGATTGCCATAGCAGACAAGGATGAGGAATGAGGACAGGAATGCAGGAAGGGCAGGAACCCTGCGCATCCTCATTGCGGCATACACCAGAATGGACAAGACAATCGTGATCAGCCTGCAATTATTGTAAAAAAGGTCTATCGAATCCGGCCAGACGCCGGAAAGAAAAAAGTACCAGATCGAGTAGAGTGGTCCTTGTCCACTTACATTGGATGAGGTGAGCCAATGGATTGGGTTCCCAATCTGTTTCCCGACCCAGAGGTAGCCATCCTCATCTTGAAGTGTGAGATCAACATATTGCTCGAGAGGATGTAAGTATCTTAATGCCGTGACTGACAGAGTGGCCAATGCCAAAGCATCCATCCACCTGGTGAAACACCATGGCCTACTCACATCACCGTGCCAGAAAGAAGCATTCCCCCATACCGCTTTGCGCATGGGATTCGATCACTCATAATAAGACTGTTTCCGGTGGGCAGGATGATCCTACTCTTCCCCTCCCTCCCCCACTTTTAACCTTTCCAGCATCCCCCGGATATCCATGGCACCACGAATGGCGACATAAATCGTGACAGTCGAGTACCAGACCAGCACAAGGGAGGTTATCACCCACCAGAACCAATGCTCATTCGGATTCATTCGCTTACACTCCTTTGGGGCTTGAGCAAGGAACCCACCACCATGGCGGTCCCGGCCAGAACATAGGCGGCGATTCCCAGGTAATAAGGACCAATGCCCTTGATGGTCTCCGCTGTCGCGGGGACCTTCTCCAAGATCAGAAAACCTACCGGAAAAGCTGCTCCACAGATGATCGCCCCGATGGCGCCCCAATCATTTGCCCGTTTCCAATAACAGCATGCAATGAGCAGGGTCGACATGCTGGAAAGATAGATGGTTCCTGTGACTCCCAGGTATGTCCACAAATCACCTTCCAACGGGTACCACAGGCCATAGAACAAGAGAAAAATACCAATCAGGGCCACGATCATGCGGTTGACCAGGAGGCCTTTCTTCTCAGTCCACGGTTTTCTCCTGAAAGGCGCCATGATGTCGTTGTAGATCACGCTGCCCCAGGTGAGCATGTAGGAGGAGTCGGTCGACATATCCGCTGCCAGCATCGCTGCTATCAGGATACCCATCAAACCCGTGGGAACAAATGTTCCGAGGAAGGTGGGCATTGCATATAAGGACTTTTCTCCCTCGAACAGGGCCGGGAGTGTGGCCAGGGCGGCGATCCCCCAAATGGCGGGGATCAGAAAACGGCAGACAAAGAAGAAGCTGGTGGCTGTGTAGACCCGCTGGCCAGTCCGTGTGTCTTTCGCGGAGAGAACACGCTGAATGGTGGTCTGCCAGGTGAGCACCGCCGCAGTGTTGAGGAGAGCATTGAAAATCACATACCCCCACCCCATGTCCTTGTGGACAAAAGGATTGAAGCCACCCGCTCCATGATGACGTTGAACAGCCTCGGTCAAGGCATTCCAACCAATCTGGTCCATGATCAGAAAGGTGACTGCAATCAATCCCAAACTCATCACAATGAACTGGAGATAATCAGTAATGAGGACTGAAAGCATTCCACCCAGAATGGTGTAGATGGCCACACACAAGAGCAATGCAGTCATCGTGATCTCGAGATAACGAACATCCATCCCACAGGCATATACCAGGAACTCTCCGCCAACGCGCAGGAAAACCCCCATGTTCAGGAGTCCACCGAGTACGATCACCACACCACTCAACCAGCGGACATGAGAACCAAAACGCTTTTCGAAAAGTTCGGGAATGGTGATGACACCCGCATCTCGCAACGGTTTCACACAGAAGCCAGTCAGTCCCACAAAGAGCATCGCCAGCGCCATGAGGATTCCCGGAGTGGCACCCGCGAAACCCTTCTGATAGCCATTCTGGGCGGAGTACATACAGGTGACCACTCCGAACTCGGTGGCCGCCAGCGAGGCGATGCCGAGATACAGGTTCATTTCACGGCCCGCCACCAGGTAGTGTTCCACCTTGCCGACATATTTCCTGACCATGACCCCGGCGGTCATGGTCACCAGCAGATACAAGCCCACAATGGAACCATCGAGAAGAGTGAACTGGTGCATTAAGAGGAGCCCTTTCGTTCAATTCTGGTACGGATGAGATTGACAAACTCGGTGGCTTTGGAGAAAAGATTCCTGGCCTCGGTTTCAGTAATGAGACCAGCCACATCATACATGACCTGATTCCGCTTATTCCGCGCCCGGTCAAAGAAAGTTACCATGTCTTCATACTGATTGCCCATGGATTCAAGCAAAAAAGAAAAGGTTGTTTTATGGGCCTCCATACCAGCACTACGGTAACCTTTGAAGAACATATAAGCACGCGCTGCCTGGAGAACAGCATTATACGAGACCGCAAATCCCCAGTCCCAGTCCTCCGCCATGATCTTACGAGCTGTTCGCAGGTCTCTATCGGCCCTTTCAAGTGCACGCAGAATCTCATCTCTGGAAACCTTCTGCTTACGAAGACGTCCAGATTCAATCAGATCTTCGTACACATTCATTTCCCTCCAAAGAGTGGAATCCTCGCACTTTTCAGAACCCTTGCCAGGAACCCGTTCTTCTCACCATGCCTGCGATGGAATTCCTCAGGACTGAGGAACATATAATTGACTGGCCTTGATATTTTCCGTTCCGACTCAGTCACTGCCTTGTGCAAAGCCATTTCGTCAACAGTCCCCACCACAAGGAGATCGACGTCGCTGTCACTTCGAGCGGTTCCATTCGCCTGACTCCCAAAGATAAAGGCTTCTTCGATCTCACCCGAAAGAGGTGCCAGACAATCCCGGAGAACTTCAGCGATACCAGCGGTCTTCACTGTAATTGCCTTGATCTCGCCAAAGATTGGGCATTTGGGATTGGCCCGGTAGAAAATCTGACGGCCCTCCTTCTCCTGAATCAGAAGCCCCCCTTGGATCAGGTTCACCAGCTCCCGTTGCACTGCACCATGCCCGGCTCGAGTTATCGCCACCAGTTGACGAAGGTAGAAACGCCGCTCCGGTTGGGAGAACATGAGAGCCAGCAGGGACCAGCGAACCTTTCCAAACAGAGCAGATGATAATTCCGATCGTACAATCATACCCATTATGAGTACTATCGTACCCTTTTAGGGTACATGGTTCAACCACTTTATGCCTGCTTCAATCTGGATACAACTCCCACCCGATGACCCCCGAGACCGCCTTCTCCAACGTCCCGGTGTGCCGCTTATATGGGAGTGTCTTCCTGATATGCGGACTTGCGTGGGTCATTGTGAGATAGGGATAGCCCACATCCGTTTCGAGATCGGTAGCGGTGAGAGTGGAAGGCAAACCAGGATCTATTGACTCATTGATCCCGGTGAAAAGGAAAAGGGGCAGAAGGATTGGAAGCATAAAGACCTCCCCTGGCAAGGAACACACGAGAGCGTACCTCACTATCTTAGGTTGGGTAATAGGGTAGTATTTTGCGGGAATCATTCTGAAGGATTGTGGTTGACCATCCAACTCGATTTGGGGGACTATGGTTGATTCATATCCAATCCATACGGAGGCAACGATGACAACAGTGAATCGGCGGGGATTTCTACAAACCGGTTGCGCGGCGGGGATAGCCTTGGGGTTGGGAACCACTCAAGCTGGGCGGGCGATGACTCCTGTTACCCATGTGAGTGGATCCAAACTGAAGCTGAGCATTGCCGCTTACTCATTCCGCAACGAGCTCAAAGCAAATCCCCCTCAGATGACTCTCATCGATGGCTTTGTGGAATTCGCCGCCAAGCAAGGGTTGGATGCCATTGAGCCCACATCTTATTACTTCCCGGAGCCGGTCACGGCAGAGTACCTGCTCGAACTCAAACGGCGCGCCTTTCTGCAGGGGCTCGATATTTCGGGAACCGCCATCGGAAATGTGTACACCCACCCCAAGGGATCCGCCAGGGACAGCGAAATCCAGAAAACGAAGACCTGGATCGATCATGCCGCGCTGATGGGGGCTACCACCATCCGTGTCTTCGCGGGGAAGATCCAGGATGGCAGTACACTCGAACTGGCCCGTCAGTACACCATCGAATGTCTGGAAGAAGCCTGTGCCTATGCGGCCACCAAGGGAGTGTTCCTGGCTTTGGAGAATCATGGCGGAATCGTCGATACAGCCGACAACATGCTCCCGATAGTCCAGGCGGTGAACTCTCCCTGGTTCGGTGTCAACCTCGATACGGGTAATTTCACCTCGGAAGATCCTTATGCCGACCTCGCCAAGATGGCACCTTACGCGGTGACTGTGCAGGTCAAGGTGGAGGTCAACCCCGGCGGCAAGGGCAAGGTTCCCGCTGATCTGCCACGCATCATGAAGATCATCAAAGACTCGGGGTACTGTGGTTATGTTGCACTGGAGTATGAGGCCGATGAGCCGGTCATGGAGGCGGCGCCGAAGTACTTGGCGAAGTTGAAAGAACTGCTGTAAGTGAGGCGTGGGGGTGACACAAGAGGAAGAGGCGGTTGTCGAGCAGTTCGCACAGGTGGCACGTGAGTTCATCTCGCTCATGGGACGAGTCGAGGGACTGACCATCGAGCAGCTGGTCCGCGAGTCGACTTGGCTACTCCCTCGTTTGTATCAACTCGCATTCCTCTTGCCCTGCGTGGAACCTGAGTCAGAGGAGATCTCGAAGTCACACAGGAGTCATGATGAATGGAAGAGTCTGTATGACTCCATCGCTTGTGTGATGGGCAAGTGGAATAGCTACAAGGAAGTGTTCGACAACTACGAGGATACGGAGGTCGGTGGCGGCTTCATTTCAGATGATTTATCAGATATCTGTGGAGATTTGGAAGGTCCGCTAAGGCGGTACGAATCTGGCGAGATCTGCGATGCAGTGTGGGAGTGGCGGGAAAACTTCCTGTTTCACTGGGGAGAGCATATCACCGGGGCGATGAGGGCCATGTACTGGTTGCGTCGATATTACATTTGAGGTTGCTGTAAACCTG
>CAYZUX010000054.1:25796-27907 GCA_964481775.1 uncultured bacterium
ATGAGGGCCATGTACTGGTTGCGTCGATATTACATTTGAGGTTGCTGTAAACCTGATTCTCACATTTTTGAGTTACAAAGCCTTGGAGGGGGTATGGAGTCCCCGCAGGTATACAGGAGGTTGCCAATGATGTCTCTTCGTTTTTCTGCTTCGATTGCCCTGTTCGTTTTAACCCTGCCATTTGCGCAGGCCATCGATTACAGTTCCACCCTGGTTGGACTGCAATCCGATGGAAAGGTGGTAGTCCCCACCAACCAGGTCCTTTCTCCAGCTGGACGCCAGACCTATATCCCCACACGGGCCAATGACCTTGCGGTCTCGCCCGATGGAAGCAAGGTGGCGGTTCTGGGACATGGAGCGATCACCTTTATTGAAACAGCCAACGGTCAGGTACTCGCGGCAACCGACTATTCCAAAACCTCCGAGGACAACGGCGGGAGTTACAAGGGGATCGCTTTTTCACCCGATGGAACCCAGGTCATCACCTCGAATATCGGCGGAACATTAGACATTATTCTTCTTCCCCAGGCCGTTGGAGAACGGACCAAACGGAGGGTTATCCCACTCAAAGAAGGGGATTCCTATCTCATCCCCGCCGGATTTGCGCTCAATCCAGAGGGCACCAAAGCCTATGTCGCACTCTGTATCGCCAACCAGTTGGCGGAGGTGGATCTCATCGAGGGAAAGGTTCTGCGTGAGATACCAACCGGGAATATGCCTTTTGATGTGTGCCTGCATGGAGACAAGGCCTATGTCAGCAATCTGGCGGGTGGCCTTCCCAAGGAGGGCGACACCACCGCTCCCTCTGGAAGTGGGAAACCTGTCAAGGCCGATCCAGTGCGCTTTATCGCCTCGGAGGGTACCATTTCGGTGATTGATCTTACCAAGGGAACTGAGGAGGCCCAAATCCAGGTGGGCCTGCACCCCTCTGGCCTGGCCATCACCCGGGATGGGTCCCGTCTCTTTGTGGCCAATGCCAACAGTGACACAGTCTCGGTGATCGAAACCGCCACCAGGAAAGTCATCGAAACCATATCTGTCCGTCCGCAAGCGGATCTGATCTTTGGGAGCTCTCCAAATGATCTGCTCCTATCGGCAGATGAGTCCCGTCTGTATGTGTCCAATGGAACCAACAATGCGATCTGCGTGATTGAGCTGTCCAAGCCTTCAACTGCACAGACCAGCCGGATTGTGGGATTCATCCCCACGGGGTGGTATCCCTCGGGAATGGACTGGGATCCAGCCGGGAAGATCCTGTGGACCGCCAACATCAAGGGCGTTGGTTCGAGAAAAAAGGATCTACTCAAAGAACGGGAAGGGTCTCCTCTGGTTGGGGGGCGGAAACTGTTACCACCGGGTCATCTACCGAGTGGAACCGGCTACAACACCCATGACAATTCAGGTTCAGTATCCGCGATCCTGATTCCCTCCGATGCCGAAATCGCACGTCAGACAGCCATTGTGATCGAGAATAACCGCATGACCGAATCGATCAGTGCTCTGGCACCGCCTCGCCCCGAAGCAGCTCCCAAACCAATACCTGACCGGCATGGCGAACCTTCCGTGTTCGAGCATGTCGTCTACATCATCAAGGAGAACCGGACCTACGATCAGGTGTTCGGCGACATGAAGGAGGGGAATGGCGATCCCAGCTTGTGCATTTATGGCGAGGAAGTCACCCCGAATTGTCACAAGATTGCTCGTGAGTTTGTCCTCCTGGACAACTTCTATTGCTCCGGAATTCTTTCAGCCGATGGCCACCAGTGGGTGACTGAAGCTTATACGACCGGATACCTCGAAAAAGCATTCGGCGGTTTCCCAAGAAGCTATCCCTATGATGGGGGTGATGCCCTGGCTTATGCCTCCAGCGGTTTCCTGTGGGACAACTGCTTTGCACATGGCAAGACCTTCAGGACCTATGGGGAGTTCGTTGACGCCAAGATCCGCTGGAAGGATCCGGAACGTCAAAAGAAAGGTGGCCCGAAGTTTCTCGACTGCTATAAAGATTTCATGGAGAAAAAGAATGAGATCGAGATCATTGGCAAGGCGACTATTGAAAGCCTGATTCCCCATACCTGTACACGCACTATTGGTTTTCCCTCGATTGTCCC
>CAYZUX010000055.1:0-27779 GCA_964481775.1 uncultured bacterium
TAGACATTATTATTGGAAGACACAGTCAGATTCTCATAAGCCTCCGAGGTTGCGGAGATGACTCCTGTATTCCCTACCAGGATCAGGTGTGGACCATCAGCGGAAACCTTCAGACCCGGGCCATCAGATTCCACTTTCAGACCATATCCAGAAGGGTTTGTATTCTGAAGAACCAGGGGGGCGGATGGAATGTACAGCGGGTTGTTCAGATGCTCCACAAGGAGTTTCGTCGACACAGGTAAGCGCAATTCAGTAAAACTCCCACGGAGTTTCAGGGGGGATCCTGTCCCCTGCCAGGTCTGCCCCAAATGGTCATGATCATCCACCGCCTTGGCCTCCTGTTTCCATTTACCGGCCACCGCGATGACCTCATGGGGCCCTACAACTCCATCCGCATTCACATCAACCACCTGGGCCTGGGCCAGAATCTGGATCGCAAGCAGGATGACAACACACGAGAATCTCCACATTTTGACACCTCCAGTCAGTAGCTGCGGTCAGGGTAGTATAGATCCATTGTTCCATTTGGGAGAGGAAAAAATGGACCTTGCATGCTTATATTTCCATTTTTTCCAGAGATGATCCTCCCAGGCTGAGGATCCTCATCTCTCGATCGGCCAGAAAGGATACCATCTCATCCTTCCAGGTGTATGATTTTGGATCTGTTATTTTTCCTTTTCATTATAGGAGCCCGAAACACATGCGCATGATCCATCTATTCTCCTTTTTCCTGTTGTCACTCAGCCTGGATCCCATCCCGGTACAGGCGGAAACCTCGCCATCTTCACCGAAACCGGAAGTCTGGCTCTGTGCGGGAGCAGGTGTTATGGATCTTCTCCAGGAGGATGCTGAATGGCCGTTTGTCAAAGAAAACCTCACTGGGATTAAGCTCTACATCGGTCAACTCACCCAAAGGCGCTCCCGCCAACTGGCGGCCCTTGTCAAACTCGTTCAACAGCAAGGGTACCAGGTCGCTGTTGAGATTGGGTGTTGTCTTGATTTTGGCCCGATGGATGACACCAATGGCGAGTGGTCCGCCCAATCAGAGCTGAGAGGGATTGATGCCTGGTATGCAGCCGGGGGAAAAGTCGATTACCTCGATCTGGATGGTCCTGTCCGGAGGCTCATGTTTCCCGAAGGACGAAGCGATGGGGCCAAATTCGAGTCAATGGAAAAGGCTGCTGAAGAAGTGGTTGACTCGGTTCGTCTTATCCATCAGACACATCCCGAGATCAAGTTCTGGCATCTGACCAACTTTCCAAACTGGGGATACAAGGGTGATGTATCCTATCATGCCCGTGGACCAGCGCGTCAGGATTATGGTGAGTACGATGAGGCCCACCGCCTCGTTTTCACCAAGTTGAAGGCGGCTGGAATCCCTCTGACGGGTGTCACCATCGACAATCCCTATGATTACCTGATTGGCGAGCACAGTTCGGTGGGCCTTTCGGATCCCAAAAGTGTGGACTGGCTCGCCCGTGTGCGAGCTTATGAAGATCGTTGCCGTGAAGAAGGGCTGGAAGTCAACCTGATTGTGAACTCAGAACGGGGAGGGCAGGAATCTGACGAACGATTCTGCCGTGAAACGCTTGCTATGGTCGACACCTACATGCGTACCGGTGGTCACCCAACACGTTGGCTTGTTCAAACATGGTATCCATATCCCAAAAAGGTTGTTCCTGAAACCGCCCCACACACGATGACCGCTCTCGTGAAGGCGGTGATTGAACGAGTCCAGTCTTCCTCCCCGGGAGAGGCCAATGCTCCATCTCTTTCCCAACCTTCCACTGAATCCCGGATCATATTGGAACCACAACCCGGATCGATGGCGGTCAAGGCAAAGGTTCCCGGGTTGGACAACCAGGCCTTCATGCTGGGCATTCCAGAGACAATTGGTTGCCGTGAGGCAATGCTGGTGAATTTCCCGGAAGCACGGATTGAGTGGCAGGGACCAGATCCAGAGGGAGTGGTGTCCTGCTCGTGGGGGCCGGGAGGAAGGATCTCATACGACCTGCGGATCATCCCTGCGGAGGATTTTGTCGATATTGAGATGACCATCCACAATCACACCGAATTCTTCTGGCATGATGTTTTCGCCTTCAACTGTCTGAACCCGATTGATGCCCCCAGTTTTCTCGACTGGAAACTCGAAAGAACTTTTATGAGCTTCGGCGGTAAACCGCTTTGCATGGCACAAACAGAACGTGTCAAAGGACACATGCCCACAGTCGCGTTCTACCTTCCCGAATGGGTGCAGGCGGGTGAGGAATCGGTCTTTGTGCGTGGCTTCGGGGCCACCAGTCCAAACCGCACGGATGGATCATGGATTGTTACCCTTTCAGAACCAGCAGGATCCTACATCGGCGCCACAGCTCTCGAAGCAGCGTTCCTGTTCGATAACCTTGATCGTTGCTGCATTCATTCCGCACCCAGTTTTGGCAATATTGGACCCGATGAAAAAAGCATGACTGTCAGCCGAATCTACCTCGCAAAGGGAACTCTGGAATCCTTTCTCCAACGGATGGCAACGGATTATCCAGGGCTTGTAGCAAGGCAAAGCTGGGCCCATCCCGGTATGAGATCCAAAGAGCAGAAAGGCACCCAGGGGCAGACAGCTCCATAATCTGTCCGCTGGAACGTAGTATTCATTCGGGCCACTTGGGATTGTGATCGTTCATGATTCAGAATGAGGTCCCGGGTCAGTTTGATTCAGAGGCCTAATCTCTACCGCGTAAATCCACACATACCAATGAGCCCTCTGAGTTACGGCAGTACACCAGGCCATTCGCCAACACAGGTGGTGTCCAGCACTTACCTCCCAAAACCTGAGCACGGGCCAATTCATGGAATCCCTCCGGAGCCGCTTCCGCACAAACCAGCTCTCCAGCTCCGGTAAGGGCAAGGATTCTGCCTCCGGCAATGATGAGAGAACCCTTGCTGACAGAGGATTCACTCCACTCCACTTCACCGGTCTGCCATCCCAGACATTTGAGTTCACCCTCACCCTGACGGTTCACGTTTCCATCAAAACCATAAAGATAGTCCCTCCAAAGGATGGAATTATTGAAGTGATTGCGCATGTTCCGGTTTTTCCAGTGGGTCTTGAGATCGCCTGACTCGGTTAGTCCCAGGAGCTCGCTCCCCTGATCATAACCGGCACTGACGAAAATCGAGGCTCCAGAGATGACCGGTGAGGCGACATTGACACCATCAAAGGTTGCCAGGGGATGCATCGCTACCTGGCTTCCATCTTTCAGATCGAAAATCAGCAAACCGATGTGGTTCATGGTTGCACCAAGCCGCTTTGAATTGAAATCAAAGGGGATGACCGAGGCAAAAGCTATGGGATAGTCCTGTGAACGCCATACCAGGTCACCATCAGATTTTCTGAAAGCCATCACCGTGCCCACATCGACAATCACATGATCCCCCTCAACCAAAGGTGATCCGGTGAAACCGAGCTCATGAACTGTCACTCCGAAGTCTTCAGGAAGGTTTCTTCTCCAGCGGAGAGTTCCATCCATGGAAGACAGGCAAATCAGCTGGCCATCTTTCCCAAGGGTGTAAACATAATTTCCATCAATAACGGGGGAACCACAGGGTCCACCCTCATGCTGAAAGGCATAGGGTTTGGCTGGATAGGAAAACCTCCAAAGCTCCTTCCCGGTAATGGCTTCCAAACACAGGATCGATTCCTGGCTCTGGTCAAACCCCATGGTAAAAAGACGTTGTCCCACGACACATACTGGTGAGAAACCAGTGCCGACTGAGGCTTCCCAGAGAACCGGAGGCCCCTCTCCCCAATCGGAGGTCCAGCCGGTTTCAGCTGAGATACCATTGCGTGTGGGCCCAAGGAACTGGGACCAATCCCCACTCATCGCTTTGGGTGTATTGAGTGTCAAGTAACCCGGAAAAAACAGGAGAACGATGACAACACGGCCGCGAATCAGGATATCCATAGACATTTGGATCCCTTGCAGGTCATCAGGGCTTCTCTTTGAGGAGGTCAAGTACCTCCCGGGCGTTGAATGCCCTTCCTTCGTTAAGGGATCGCGAACGGATTTCCCGCAGGAGCGATTCTTTTTCTTGGCTGCTCAGTTCCACATTCATTTCGCTCAATAAGAGATCCAGTGACTGGAGACCATTCTTGAATCCGACCACCAGCTCAGGTGCCTTTTGCCCCACCAGATCCCACCGATAAGGAAACGACTTGGTTGCAGCGTTTGCATCCCTGGCAAGAAAATACGCTGTCTGGTTGAGGTCAAATTCGATGTCGAAGATCCGCTTCCCAATCACCGGTGCATTCGAGGCCGGCTCGAAGTGAGTAATTCGCCTCATTTCATCAGCGAAGGCCACGAGTTGAGATAGATCCACCCCTGTCTGGCAACCCAGAAAAAGCCGGGCCGCCAGTGCAACCTCTTCCAGGACCGCATTCCCCGCTCTTTCACCCAATCCGAAGATCGAGACATGTGCAACTCGAGAGCCATGGGCGACAGCCATAAGCGTGTTGGCCGTGGCCACTCCAAAGTCATTGTGGAAATGGGATTCAATGGGAGCCCTTATGGTCTTCCGGAGGAACTTCATCACGGCAGGAATGGCGAAGGGGCCGCAAGTTCCTCTGCTATCGACCCACACCAATGCATCAAAGCCTATTTCATCTTCGATTTCTCCGACCATATCCCGGTAACGTTCCGGCTCTTCGCGAGTGGCATCAGTTGGGAAAAGGGAAACCTTCAGACCACATTCCCTGGCCTTAACCACCATCGCCTTGGCCAGGTCAATTACCTTTCGGGGGTGCCCTTGCGTGTATTCGGTGCGCTGGTACTCAGGGCCGACAAAGCACACAATCACACCAGACACACCACAACGAGCCGCATTTTCGACAGCTTTTACAGAATGCTCTGTGAAACCATAAAGGACTGAGTCCAGATCAAGGTCACAGATAGCCCGTAGTGTTTGATTTTCCTTCTCCTCATCGGAAACTCTTCCCACTTCGATCCTTCCAACACCCAACCCAGCCAAGGCTCGTGCGATTGCAAGCCTGCGGTCATGGTCAAGCTCGATCCCGGAAAACTGGGAACCTTCGCGCAGAGTGACATCGTGCAGGCAGAGTTGCCCTGCTGGACAACAGGTGTCGAGGACTTCAGGACGAAAATTCCATGGGCTCACATGCCAGAGATTGGTAAGCCATGGAGAAGAACTGGATTGGGCTGTCATCAAGTGTAAGGTATCGATTCCGAGGATTCCTTCACCGGCAGAAAAATCTAAACCGGGACTGCTTTGGTAGCAAGTTTACGTATCTGGCGCCATGTCAGCGAATCAACTGGGATACCGGTTTCACTACGAATCGCCATGGAACGAAACTCTGGTTCGCCCGGAACCATGACCTCCTCAACACCATCCACCGGAGCCGAAGATTTCATGTACCGGATGACTTGATCTACCAGCCCCTTGAACACATCAAGTGGCATGAAGGCTGTGGGATCAATTAAAATGAAACAAACTCCATTTCCAACCCATTCCTGATCAGTGATGGGAATCCCCGCCAGGCAGCCGCTCAGGAGGTCGACTAACAAGCCGAATGAATACCCTTTGTGACCGGCCTGTTTTCCCCCAAATGGCAGGATGGCTCCTCGTGGAGGGCCATAGAAACCATTGGGATCGGTTGTAGCTCTCCCATGGGCATCCACAATCCAACCCTCCGGGACTGATGCCCCCTTGTTGCGATGAATCCGGATCTTGCCCTCGGGAGCCGCTGATGTCGTAATGTCAGCAAGAATCGGCCAACCGGAGCTTGGAAATGCATAGGATATGGGATTGGTTGCAAGACGCGGTTCCTTACCACCCCATGGAAGGACGAAATGGCCATACCCCGGTGAGTTGCAGGTGGCGATGGTCACTATCCCCTCCTCCGCTGCCCGCTGGGGATATGCACCAAGACGCCCCACATGATTACAATCGCGTGTCACCACACAGGCGACCTTGGTTTGACGCACAGCCTCAATCCCTACCTCAATGGCGGCCATGGCGCCCACCTGTCCGAAATTCCTTCCGCAATTAACCACCAGTGTGCTTGGGGATTTCTGCTCCACCTCAATTTTTCCACCGGGAACAATCATCCCCTTGTGAATCTCCTCGGCATACTGAGGGATCCTGCAAACACCATGCGAATCCACTCCCATCAAGCTGGAGGTGACCAATTCGGAAGTAACAATCTCGGCTTCGCGCAGTGTCGACCCCAGGGAACAAAAGATTGAAACTCCCATTTCGAGAACTTCCTTGGGATTGACGATAACAGTCTGGCTTTTCATCGCCGTTCTCTCCTGGGTATATCAGAATCCATTCTCAAGGTCTGAACAGTCAGAGCCTTGCCCACCATGCAATGACTGAAAAGATGGCTGGACTCCCTTGGTGGATCCTTCCGGAGACTCCTGTTCCATCGACAGGGTCCTATCACTACATTGTACTTGATGGTAATATATACAATATAGATCCCTGGAATGTCAACGGTATTCTTCCTCCTGGAGCCGAATTGTGTTTCCCCTGAGAGCGTCTCTCTCCACTTTCCTTCCCTATTTTGTAAATCTCTGGCTTTATATAAATAAAATCAAGCCATCCAAGCTGATTCGGCAAGGTACACCCCCTTCTGATTCACCCCCGAACCTGCGATTCCCATCGACCGCCACATGAACTTGACGATAAATGGTATGATGTTGTACTCTATGCATTAGATACAAATTCCATCATTCTTCGGCATTTACTGCCTGGATGATCCGGTCTGCCAGATTTCCTTTATGTGTGATTTTGTCCAAAGACTCACCTGACAGAGCTGAAGGCACCGCCCAAAGCATCAGATTCTGGTAATAGTCGGTTCCAAAATGACGTTCTCCAGTGGAACCCAGGATCATATTGGGAAGATCCCAGGGGTGGCCATGACTGCACACCATGTACTCCATCGCATTCCTGAGCTTTTCGATCCCAAATCCAGGCTCACCATGATACATATAGGTCATTGCAAGCATCATGATCTCTGGCAGGAACATGGCTGTGGTTCCATATTCGGCAACCTTATTGTCGCCGTTTAGGGGCTTGCCCTCCGGTGATGAAAAACTGCGTGCACCACAGACCACCCCGCCCATGCACTTCTCTCGAATAGTCCTCAAGACGAGGGGGATACGATCCCCCCGGAAGACGCTTTCAACTCCATGCAGGCGGGCCGCCCAATCACCATCCAACTGATAGGCCATAATCGCGTCTGACTTTTCGCCTGTCTGATCATCATAGAAGTTAAGGTAATATGAACCGTTCCACATCTTCTCTTCCATCGAACGGCTCCCCTGGTGAAACCATTGATGGCACTGGGCCGCATAGTCCTCATCCTCCATCGCTCGTGCCATGCGTTCCACGATTCGCAGGGTGGCGAGACGCAGGCCCCCCATGTGGGAGGCCATCCCCAGCCATTGTCCCCACTCAAACCATTCCATCCCACCCTGATCAGGCATCCGAATAATCCGGTCCGGCCGGGTGGAAAGGTTGACTGTCAGGGTGTTCACTTTTTTTACCGAGGGGTAGAACTCCTTAAGAACATCATCATTTCCTGTGATCCTCCACAAACGATCGACAAGGTGAATGTAACAAGGGCCATTGAGAGAGATCTGCCAGTCATGTCCTGGAGTGGCAAAATCAGGGGGTCCCCACCTTCCAATAAAAAAGGGCACGGCTCCATCCTCACGCATGTAATGCCTGAAACCGGTGAGGGTTGAACGTGCAAGATCAGGAAAAAACAAGGCCACTGGCAGCCCACCATACCAGGTACAGGGAATACACTCGATCTGGGGACATCCCCTGGGGCTCTCCAGCATTCCAAAAAGACCGTCCTGATAACACCAATCCCCAAGTGGAGGTTTTGCTTGAGCCCAATAGGAAGTCTCGGAGATTAAGGCCAGATTGTTGATGAGACAATCCTGCAACCAGCCTGGCAAGGTGGAGTCCGAGTAGATGACCTGTTGCCAGGCCAGGACACGATTGAGTATTGATTCCCACCGTGACGCCGTATTGAGGAGAACCTCTTTTGCGCTGGCATAGCGCCTGGCGTACATGGCGGTATACCGATTACCCTCGGCCCCCTCCCATCCAGGCGCATACCAGGCCAAAACAAAAACGAGTTGGGTGGCATCTCCGGCCTCAAGCGAGTAGCTGGCCGAGATCGAAGACCCACGATCGGATTCTGAAGGTGAAGGCAAGGATTCCACGATCCTCGACCAAGCCTCTCCATCCCGAAAGAGACCTCCACCAAACGAAGCACCGGATCGGCCGATCAAACCCAAGGCGTAGGACCGAGTCCCATCGACGACCTCGACCGCTTCAAAATCACTCTCATGGATTGGGTTGCGAACGACTGAGGTGGACTTTGGATTTCCCTGGTGAGGTGGACCTGGGAACGTAAAGACCACTTTTCCTTTGATCCCGGCATGGCTCTCATTCCGGAGCCGTACTTGAAAGAAAGCGCAGGGGTTGTTGCTGGCAGCAGTATCCCCCGGCAAAAAAGGAGCCCAGGCCCGTAATCCCACCTTAACAGGGGCCTGGTCTCCATCCTTGGTGGCGAGGTCATATTCAATGTCCACTACCGGGAAATGCCCCCAGTAGGAGATTCCCCTGGCTGGAAGAACTCCGTTGACCGGTGGAATGGATATGGACTCTTTCCTGCCAATGAACACGGGATCCACACAGGTCTCCATGGTCCCTCCTTCCAGGATACCCTTAGAAGCGAGGACCCAGGTGGTACTGTTGACCGAGACTCCCAGGAACGGGGAGTAGTCAGGAAGCTTCCGTGTGAGTGGTGCTTTGAAAACATTTCCCCTGGTACCCGAGAATGCATATTCGGAAAAAAGCTGATTGAAGGCAGAGATAAATCCAAAAGTTCCGCGCACATCGAGGTCGATACACCCGGTCCCTACTCCCCCCAACGGCATTCCACAACAGGGAGGTGCCGATGGACGGTAGATCACACCTGTCACGGGAGAGGAAAAGCCTTCTGCATGAAAGGAAATCCACTGGCGTTCTTGAAGATTGGCGGGGAAGAGGCGCATCCCATTACATTCGGAGTAAGCACCACTGGTGAGTATTATGGAAATGAAGGAAAGAGTCCTGAAACACCGGCGAATCCACCCAAAGGTTCTTACGATTTGGCTTTCCCAGTTCATCCACATATTCTCCTGACGATTCGGATCCCGATGATTCGATTGGTCTACTGGCAGGCTCCGGTCACTCCATGAAAGGTGTGAATGGTGAATCAGCACCCAGATGGATATCATGTATAAATGGTGTAATAGACAATTCGTCTTGTCAATCCTGAGAAGTTGATCTATAAGATCAGAATCAATCTTTTCTGGTGGAGGTACAGAATCCGTGGACCCAAAACTCAGGGGGAAGACAGCGCTCATCACCGCCGGTTCCACAGGAATCGGCCTCGCCATCGCACTGGAGCTGGCTGGTGAAGGAGTGGACATTGCGGTTGCGAGCAGAAACCCGGATGCCCAAGCAGTGGAGCAAATCCGTCAGAAGGGGGTACGTGTGCTTGCGCTCCAGGTGGATGTCAGCCAGGAGCAGCAGGTGGTCGGGATGATCGGATCCGTCATCCGTGAGTTTGGACACCTCGATCTCTATGTCAACAATGCTGCGGTAGCCCTTCATGAACCGCTCACCCGCATCACCACGGAAAACTGGATGAGAACCCTGAACACCAATCTGTCAGGTTGTCTGTGGGGAGTCCGGGAAGCCTCCAGACATATGATCGCATGCCGGAGTGGAAGCATTCTCATCGTGGGATCCACCTCCATGTACACACCCGGGATCACAGAGACCGCTTACAGGACCACCAAGACAGGGCTGAAGGTCATCATGCAGAATGCCGCTCTCGAGTTGGCGCCCTATGGGATCCGCGTCAATCTGCTCGTACCCGGTCATTACCGGACACGGTTGACGGAAGGTATTCCACCGGAAATTGAACAACGCCTCGTGAAGGAAATCCCCTTGCGGCGATTTGGGAATCTCGATGCCTGCGGGAAAGCGGCCGTGATGCTTCTATCCGATCACTTGAGCGCCTACACCACCGGAGCGGAACTCATCATCGATGGCGGACTGCACCTGCGGACAATCAACTTCCGGACCGATGAGGAGTTGGTCAAACTGAACGCTCAGGAATAGAGACTTTGGAACAAGGCAAACCTATCGAAGCGCCCGCCAGACCCAGGTTGGAGCTTCGTTGTAATTCAGAGAGACCTTGTCACCTGGATCGAGGATCAGGGTTTGTCCCGCCTGGAGTGGAGCGAAGAGGGATTGAGTCTTCCCATTGGCATCGGTGATGGACCTGCCTGTGACCTGTCCACTGGTGAGGAAAGTGACCTCAATGGTGTAGGGGAAACGGTTCTCCAGCGCTTCACTGCTGGCCGGAACCGGTGGTGTCTCAATGCTGTATCCAACCGGCGTGGTGAGAACAAGTTTGTTGGTGGGATGGGAAGCTCGATTCGTGAATCCTTGGGGAAGGGTTACCGCGAAGATGTAGTTATCACGTGATGGAGGTTCCAAGACCAGGTTCTGACCGGGATCATGCGCTTCCAGTTGAAGATGGAAGAAGTTGTTCTGGCCGAAGATCTGAACCCCGATCCCTCCCGGAAGTCCGCAGGAGAAACCGCCCGTAATCCGGTTTCCGCTGACTCCTGGAGACTCAGCTGTCCCAACCTGCATTCCCAGCATGGTCAGATGACACCAGGTCACCTCAATGTTGTTGTTGGCGCAACCTCCGGGAATGACCACCCCCTTCTCACAGGCATTGATTTCATAGATGAAAATCTTATTGCCATTGATCCCTCCCTTGGAGGAATCGAAGAGGAGCCCTGTCCCCTTTTGAACCGCTCCGGGCTTTCCCCACACATCTCCCGCACCCACCATTCCATTGAATTCCAGAGTACTGGCCACAAGGCAGGACATCTTGTCTGGACCCAATGTAGATGGCTGAAGACGTACCACCGCCCCATCCGAAAGGCTCGACACCACCAGACCGAGCTTGATGTAGCAGTTCATCTGGCTGTCGATCACCACCGCATCGCCGCTTGTTCCAGTGTAGCTGAGCCAGTATTCCCCACCATCCACACGGGCATTCTGACGCCAGGGGAAACGGAGAGTTTCTGACATGGAATATCCGACAGATCCCTTCGAACTTTCCCCATAACCGCCGCCCGAAATGTAGACGTCATGGTTGTTGGCGCTCGCGTAGTTGAGCGCCTCCTGGATCCCGGAAGTCTTGGTACCGGGGGTCTTCGGTCCAAAATCACCGCCATCCTCGGGACCGTTCGGAGTGACAACCACATAGTTCATCACATGCCGTTTCTGAAGAGACACCTCCGTTCCAGCAGTCTCCGCCGATACCTGGCAAAAGGCCCCCACCATCAGACTCAGCAGAGTAAAAATGATGAAGATGTTTCTCAACCAATTGTTCATGAGGTCTCTCCTATTACCGAGTTGGTCTCCCTGAATCCTTTTTGCTGTTTTATTGGTTCGCCGCAGTGAGAACCCTATCCACCAAACCACCCTTTGCACAGGCGGCTTTGATATCCTGTCCATCGATGGCAGAGGGCAGAGCCCAGATGATCATCATCTGGTAGTAATCGGTTCCGAAGGTGGGCTCTCCCGTGTCCGCACGGACCTGATTGCACATGTCCCACCCTTTTCCCTGCCGCAGCACCATGTTCTCCAAACAACGCTGGATCATCTCCATCCCGGTCTCACTCTGTCCGTTGTAGAGATAAGTCATTCCCAGGATCAGTGTTTCAGGGGGGAAGATCCCATAGGTGGTCAGTTCCTGATCGCCCTCTCGTGCGGCGAAACTGACCGCACCGACCTTTTCGTTCAGGCAGGTTTTCCGGATTGTGTCGAGGACCTGTGTGACACGGTCAGATTGGAAAACACCCTTGAGACCGTGATAAGCATTGGCCCACTCAGCATCCAGCTGGTTGCTCATGATCTTGTTGGATTTCTCACCTGATTGAGGTTTGTGGAAGAGCAGATACGATCCATCCTCCCAACAATATGACTCAAGATCCCGGCTCCCCTGCTCAGACCAGGCCCGGACCTGTTTCTGGAATTCCTGGTCACCTGCTGCCTCAGCCATTCGTTCGGCGATCATGAGGTTGGAGAGGTGCATTCCAGCCGCATGAGTGGCAATGCCGGTCCAGGGCCATCCTTCCCACCATTCCGTTTGTGCATCTCCAGGCGGGAAACCAACAACCGGGAAAGGATCTTCTCCCATGGTGGCTGTGAGAGCCGTACTCTTCTTCACTGAGTCCCAGAACTCAGCAAGGATTGTGGGGTCTTGAGTGCGTTGCCAGAGGCGGTCGACCATGTCCACATAACAAACACCGTTCAGCATGATCTGGTTGTCCCAGGCGTTGTTGACACCCTGCCACAAGTTGTCCTGAGCGCCAAAAAGGAAAGGGGCGGCCCCATCGCTCTGACGCTGGTATTGTTTGTATCCACGCAAGGAGGTGCGTGCCAGTTCTGGAAAGAAATACACAATCGGCATGTTGCCATACCAGCTGCAGGGGATGCACTCGATCTGTGGGCAGGCACGCGGGCATTCGATCATGCCGAACAATCCCTCAGGATGACACCAGTCGCCGAGAGGTTCCTTGGACTGCGCCCAGTAACCTGTCTCAGTGATCATGCTCAGGCAGTTCACCAGTGCATCCCTGACATAAAGGGGGTAACGTGATTCGGAATAGATGACCTGTTGCCATGCGAGGATCCGTAAAAGAAGGTTCTCATGGTCCCTCAACATCCGTGCGATCACATCCTCCAGGTCACGATATCTCGCCGTATACATCTGGTAGTACTTGGTACCGGTTTCTCCCCAGGTGGGCACCCACCACGCCAAGAGGAAACGAATCCGTTTTTCTTCACCCGGCTGCAGATCAAAATCAACTGATACCGAGCTGCCGCTCTCCATCTGGGCTGGTTCGGGCAGTTCATTGGCGATCTTGCTCCATGCTGCAGGATCCTGCGATAGAGCGGCTCCCGCATGAGAGGTCTTCTCCTCACCCATCACACCAAGGGCATAGCGGAACTCCCCCATACTGACCTGTGTCCCATTGAGGGGTCCCTGGAGCTTCTTGCGGGAGAAGATCGCTGGGGGGGGTGTGAAGGCCTCCTTCTGGTGGTAATTCGGCCGTCTGGCATCAGCCAATGGTGCGGGGAATGAGAATGCCAGAGTTCCTTTCTTTTGGTCCTTGCCAGGATTTCGAAGGAGGACTTCAAACACTGCTGCGGGAGTATTCGAAAGAGCAGGATTGCCTGGCAGGAAGGGCGACCAGCATCGTGCACCCACTGTCACTGGTGCACTCGTGATATATTCAAAATCGGCCACTGGATAGTGCCCCCAATAGAGGACTTCGCTGGCTGAATGAACTCCCTCAAATTCGGGTATTGTTGTGGTCCAGAAGGCGGGGTTGTTCTGCCTTTCCGGATAATATGGATCCCGTCCATGCTCGACACATCCCTGCATGGGGCCGCCCGCCACGATGCGTGGAGAAGCCAGCAGCCAAGTCTCACCTTCTACAGAGATCCCCAGGAATGGCTGAAAGAGTTTTGGTTTGCGAGGATAGCGGCTGAAGAGAGTACAAAAACCAAGCGTCCCTTCGGTATCGATATCCAGGCAGCCGGTGCTGATACCCCCCAGGGGAACTCCACAACAAGGGGTGTGAGTTGAGGAGAAGACCACTCCGGCAACTTCCTCTCGAAAACCATCTGCCTTAAATTCACACCATGCTGAGTGAGAAACATCTTTGGGAAACAGTTCCGCTTGAGCCATCACTCCCTGTGTCAGAAACAGCATGGGGAGGAAGAAAGAACAACCCATGTTCCTTTTCACCAGCTATGCCCTCATTTCGTTTGGATTCCTGCAATCAGTAATGTTCCATGTCTTTGAAAAATGAGTTCTCCATAACAGCCACGAAGGTATTTTATACATGATATACAATTCAATCGTCAAGAGGAACTGAATCTGTAATCAGTGGGTTGCGCATTGTAGAAGGTTTCAGTCGAGTACCTCAAAGGGGGGATTCCCACGCGTTCTAACCTCTTATAAATTGTATGGACAATCATGACACAGGGCACCAGGGACTCCAGAACACTCTCCGACTCCTTGTACCATCAGCTGGTCTATGAGATTTGTTCGGGGATACGTCGTCCGGGTGAACCGATCCGGGAGATTGCCCTTTCTCAAACACATGGAGTCAGCCGGACCCCAGTCCGTCTGGCCCTGGACCGCCTGGTCGAGGCTGGATTCGCCACACGAAATCCCAACCAGGGGGTTCGAGTTGCCTTATCACTTCCCAAGCTGACATCCAATGGGCTTCCTGCCTCTCCCCCCGAGGTCAATCCCACCACGATCCGGGAGAGGGCCTACGAACGCATCCTGGAGATGATCACGAGAGGACACCTGAAACCGGGGCAACGTCTGATCGCAACCCGGCTTTCCGAGGAGCTGAAGGTCGGGGAAACGCCCATCATCTTCGCCCTCCAGATGCTCGGTCAAGGCGGGATGGTAAAAAAGATTCCCCGTCGTGGTTACTTTGTTCAGAATATCGACTTGCGCCGTGTGGAACAGATTTATGACCTCCGGGAGTATCTTGAGGGAGCCTCCGCTGCCTTGGCCGCCAAGAACCTGACCGATTCCGGCCGACAGGCCCTTTTGAGCCTGTATGAGCAGCCGATGGACCGTAGAATGCTGGTTGAGGCAGATGTTCAGTTCCACAAAATTCTCATGGAGAACAGCCAAAACGAACTCCTCCAACAACATCTTGCTGAGTTGCTGGAGAGTATCCGGCTTTTCCATATTTTCGGGTTGCGTGTGATTGAAGCACGGCTGCATGAGGTAGTCGCCGAACACCGGGCCATCATCAGCAGTGTCATCAATGGTGAATCTGATCTCTCTGAAACCCTCATGCGGGCCCATATCCGCCGGTCCAAGGCACATTCACTTCACGAACTGGTGGAATTTGGCCTCGCCACTGCCTGAACAGATTATTTTGCAGATCCGGTTTCTTCAAACAGGATCAGTTCAGAGGATCCGAGCGATTCCAATGGTATCCTGATCCCATTCTGCTGAAGGTGAAATCCATCGGTGTCCACAACCGCGGATGGGTTATCCATTGTGACCCGGTATTTTTTATTGGGATGGATGCCCTTGAGTCGTAGCATGAACGCCGGATCGTGATCGTCCTTGATTTTGACAATGACTGCCCACCCTTTGGAGGAATCCGGAGCTGAATATTCCTGAGCGAACCAGCAGCTCGAGTCAACACCACCGTTTGCACTGACAGGAGAATGATGAAATACTTTGCATGTGGGCCAGAGAGGACGTATGAAGTTCTTGTAGATTCCGGCATATCGCAAGAACTCCTCGCGTCTTTCTTGAGTGAGCAGACTCATGTCCGGCGCGGTCATCCCAAAGAACACCCAGGGTGTCGAGAGTGTATAGGTGACCCGCAGATATGTTTGAAAATCCTCGGCATTCCCCCCTGAACCACCTCCATCGGCGCCGATCGCGATGATCAGACTTTCAGGCGGAAGGACCATGGTTTGTCCGCAATAATTCTGCACCACAAAAGGAACTCGAAGCCCATCAGTCAGGTATTCCTCATGAAACCTGGCCACAGTTCCCAGGTCGTTGCGTCCCCCACCACAGGCGGCCTGCTGCAAGATGAGCTTCGGGTATTTCTCATGTATCCGTGCGAAGATTGAGTAAAAACTCTCGTAGTAGCGCAGGAAATTATTTTCAGCCACACCATTGCAGTCATTGGGCTTCCCCTCGAAGCGCTCCGCTGAGGGTGTATTGAAGTCGAGACGGAAGAGATCCAGGTGGAATCTGTCGATCATCTCACTCAAAGTCTCCTCCATGTACGAAGCCACTTCCGGGCGCGACAGGTTCAGAACTGGATAAGGCGCATGCCATGCGATCCAGTCAGGATGTTCCTTGGCCAGCTTGCTCATGGGACCCGCCTTTTCGATTTCACCATAAATTCCGAAAAGCATACCCTTCGCATGGATCGTCTCCACGATTGGATCCAGTCCCCGCGGAAAGCGGTTCTTGGAGGGTTCCCAGTCGCCCTGGTTCTCCCACCAGCCGGCATCCATGATGAAGAGCTCCGATCCAATCGCTGAAGCAATTTCAACATTCCTCAGGACTGACTCCTCGGTGTATCCAGCGGGATCTCCAAACCTCTCCGAGAGATACCCCTGATCGCCTGGTACGGCGTATTGGATCAGGTAGGAACGGTCCTCGGGCCGCTTTGGTAGGACAGACTTTCTCACATGGGCGTGCATGGCTTGAATCGCAGTGTCCAGGTCTCCGGTTACTACACCCATGTGCATGGTTGGGGAGTTGAATGTTTCACCAGGCGAAAGGATAATCAGTGGATCCGAGGCCCAGGGTCCCACCCTGACACGGACAGTATCCCTGCCCTCTCGTGAGTAATTTACTTCCATCCGCCAGTTGGCACTCCAGGCCAGTTCGCCGATCAGGATTTGTCCGGTTCCATTGTTCCGGATCACAAAGAAGGGATCGTCATAACACTGCCCCTTGTCGCATCCATATTGAGTGATACCCTCCTCGACAGGCTTCCAATCAAACCAGCCTTCCCAGCAATGATCGGGATTGGTGAAATAACCAAGGCTGAATGGGGTTTCGAAGCGTCGGGGTGGATTCGGATTTCCCCAGAATTGGGAATTCGAGGTCAGCATCCCAATCCAAGGGTAAAGACCAGTAACAGGTATTTGGGCTTCCGATTCGTTTTCTATTTCAAGCCACCTTTTTATAATGGGTGTTCCATCAAGAATCGTGTGAATCCTTACCGAGATCGGTCCCTCTTGATTTGCCAGGTGGATGACTGAGTGGCGCGAGTCTTCATCACCTGTGGCCTCCTCCGTGGCTGAGACAAACCGCCAGCCATCAGTACATTTATTACCATCCAGCTCTATGAAGAATGATTCCTCGGCCCAGCGGTCATAGGGAACATTAATATGTCCGTCAGAACCCCAGTGTCGGTTCACCCATTTGCCCTTTATCAAGGACTCTACAAAGATTTCATCTCCCGATGTGAAACTAAACTCACATTTTTGCGGAGATGTTCCCCTGCTTTTCATGAGAGAGAGGTGCGGGGGAAGGTTTGTTCCTGTCCATGCGGGTTGTTTGGGACCGAATAAACACTGGCCATCCGGATCAAAAGACTTAATTACTCTTTCATAAGGAATGATTCGAGGGGGTGAAAGGGCCGCGGAAACATTCTGTCCATATGTCCATTCACCACTTGGATTAGCACTTTCAGCAAAGTCTTTCGAAAGCATCCATTCCTTATCTTTACCTCTGATCCGGACATCGATTCCCACAAAATCATTTCCTCCAAGGAGAATCACCACAGTGTCTCCGGCCAAGAGTTGGACATCCTTTAGTAAATTGGGATTTTCGCCTTGGTCAGTCGCGATTTTTTCATATGTCATCGGTGTTTTTGAATTACACGCGGGGCTCTGTGGAGGAATGGAAAAGTCAGGGATGACTTCCTTTCCTTTAATCCAAATGGATATCGATGCATCCGAATTGTTGCGTAATTTCCAAACAAATCCATCAATACTCACTACCAGGTTTCTGGGAGCGGTCCATTGAATGGCGTTGGGAGAGTGCCCCCCGATACATCCCTCCGGAAAATCGAGTTCTGTACGGCTATCTGTCCGCTTTATCTCAATGACTGCTTCGCTCTGGCTAATCCAAAGAGCAATAAGTAGAACATTGATGACGACCTCTATAACAACACTATTTCTTTTATCTAATTTCATTTTATCATCACCCTCTCTCAAAATATCAACAATGTTTATTTAGCAGCCTGTTGAAAAAATCGTTATTACGATGAAGTCATGGATTCCCGCTTTCGCGGGAATGACGATTTCCGGGAAAATTTGCTTGCCTCGTCATTCCCGCGAAAGCGGGAATCCATGGTTACCCCATTTTTCAACAGTCTGTTAGATTTCCTCAAAGAGCACCAGCTCCGAGGCACCGCATTCTTCGAGCGGGATCGACAATCCATTCTGCATTAATTGAATTCCCTTCATCTCGAAATTTGCGTCAAAGCTATCGAGTGTCACGCGATAGGTCTTTCCGGGGCTGAGTCCCTTGGGAATAAGCGTGTAAGGACTTGAGTCACCTGGTTTCATCCGACAGACCATGGCCCACCCCTTGGACCGGTCAGGAGAGGAATATTCCATGGCAAACCAGGAGCTCCCTGTGACTCCACTTTGAGCGTTGATAGGAGCGTGATGATATACGCAGCATTCAGGGAGAAGCGGACGAATGAAATTCCTGTAAATATCTCCATAACGCAGGAATTTCTCACGGCGTTCAGGGTTCAGCTCCTCCACACTCGGTGCCACCATACCGACAAAGACTTGAGGGGTTGCAAGTGTATAGGTGAGTCGAAGAATCGTGTCGATGTTCTGCGGTTTTCCTGAGCCCCACTGTCCATCCGCACCATGAAGAATAACAAAGTTTTCGGGCGGTAATCCAAGCGTCAATCCGCTGTAAACCTGAAATTCAAGGGGAATACTCAATCCATCTGTCAGGTAAGGTTCATGGAACCGTCTGACAAAACCCAGATCGTTCCGCATTCCCCCCGCTGCGCATTGCTGGAGAATCAGGTTGGGGAATTTTGCCCGCACACGCTCATAGATCCCATAGAGATTCTCGTAGTACCGCCAACTGTTATTTTCTGGGAATCCATCACGAATCGTGGTGGGAAACTCAAAAACACCTGGATTGAAATCTATCCGATACAGGTCAATGTCATAATCCTCGATAACCTTTTGGATTTCACTTTCCACATATTCAGCGGCCTCTGGGTTGGAAACGTTGATCACCTTTTTTGGACCGATCCAATCGGGATGTTGCTTTGCAACCTGGCTTTCCTCGACATTGCCCCGGCCACCTTCAGTTTCAACATACAAACCAAACAGCATCCCCTTTTCTTTCACATAATCCGAAACCGGTTTAAGGCCACGCGGGAACCTCTTGCTGGAAGGAACCCAGTCACAAGTGACATCCCACCAGTAGGCATCAAGAATGAACAGCTCCGCACCGATACTTGCGGCAATATCTACACATTTGAGAGCACTGGCCTCATCGAAGGGTGTATAGTAGCCTTGATCAGCAGGTACCAGATACTGTATACGATACGATAGATCAGGTTGTCGTTTTGGCAATACATATTTTCTAAGATGCTCATGCATGGTCTGTACGGCGTTATCCATACCCTCGGAAACATGTCCCATGTGGATCTCTGGTGTGATGACTGTCTCACCCGGGCTGATCACACGCATAAAACCCGGCGCTGAGGGGCCGATGTTGAATTTCAAGGTTTTGGCATCGCGCGTGAATTCCATCTTCCAAGTGTCCGTCCAGGCCAAGTGGGCGATGAAAAACTCTCCGATGTTGTCGTTCCGGACAATGAAAAAGGGATCATCGAAACCCTTGCCATCGACAGTCTTGGTTCCTTCTGTCAAGGAGGTCCATTCGAACCATCCCTCATGTGCCCATTCCTGCATGGTGTAATAACCGAGACTAAATGATTTACCTGGCCAAAGTCTTCCTGCCCATGGACGAACCCGAGTGAGAGCAATGGACTTCGAGCCTGTATTAGTGATCTCCAGCCAACGTGTTAAAACAGGAGTTCCATCCACAAGAGTGTGAATGGTAAGGCTAATTTGAAATTGTCCATGGGTGAGCTCGGTGATATGATGGCGGACACCTTGACTGTTTTTTTCAAGTTCCTTTGATGACTTCCAGGTCCAACCCCTGGAGATTGGTGTTCCCGTGGTATCCGTTGGGGAATCAGATACTGAAAGTTCGAAAGCATCCTCGGACCATGATTCATAAGGGAGATTGATCCGGCCATCTGATGACCAGTATCTTCCAACCCACCGTTCCTCCAGAAGTGCTTCAACATAGACAACATCTCCAGATACAAATCTTGTCGTGTGTTCAGATGATTCCGTGACGCGGATATCTGTGTAACCCATACCAACGACATTTTTTAGAGTGAGTAATGACATAGCCATCACCGCCATAAATATTTTTATTCGCCTCATGAATTCTTCCTCAACTCTCTTCTTTTACAAATTATTTTTTCTCCTCAAAAAGGAGCAATTCAGATTTTGGATTATTTGGAATCAGGACATTAATTCCATTATTTAAGAGATTCCTTCCTTTCTGTTATTTCCTGAGTCCGTCATTGTCTGTGGTTACCAGGTAGGACCTCTGAGGATCCAGTCCACGTGGAATGAAGTGGTATGAATTCTCACTATCTTCGTGCAGCCAAATAATTGTTGCCCAACCTTTGCTTTTATCCGGATTACTAAATTCCATGGCGAACCAATACCCAGTCTCCACACCTCCTGACTCATTCACCGGAGCGTGATGATAGACCTTAAGATCCTTTAGAATGGGACGGAAAAATGATTTGTAAAGATTTACATAATGAAGCAGCGTTTGCTTGATCTCAGGAGTCAAGTCTTCTGGATTCTTTGGAATCATGGCGTTGAAGAGAAGTGGTACCTGCCCCAATGCAAAAGCTCCTCTTAAAATTGTTATGGGATCTGGTTGGTTTTGTCCTGCCATGCCGAATGGCGTGACAAGGACTTCTGGTGGAAGGTACACGCTTAAACCGCTTGCCATCTGGAAAACATGGGGGTAACTGACCCGGTCACTGGTGTAATTTTCATTCCAATGCGATAAAGTGGCAAGTTCTAATCTTGAGCCACTTCCAGAAGCTTGCTGGAAAATCACTTTGGGATTATTTTCACGGGCTCGGTCAACAATTTCATTCCAGTTATCGTAATATCGCCAGTAATCATTCTCAAGGAAACCATGACGCCGTGTCACCGATCCTTCGTTTCCAAAACATCCGTTCTGATCGTGGCGATATAAATCCAAAGGATAGCGAGTAAGAAGATCTTTCAGCTCTTTTTCGACGTAAGCGGCTGCGGAATCATTGGCGATGTTGATGAAGTTGGTAAAAGGATAATCAGGGTTCCTCAAAAGGAACCAATCCGGATTATCTTTGTAAGCTTGTGTATTTCTCCAATCTCCTCGTCCTCCCTCGACCTCAGCGTATACTCCAAAGAGCATCCCTTTACTCCTGGCATGTTGAATCAGAGGCTCCAAGCCATTGGGAAACCAATCCGCTTTCGCGACCCAGTCCCCATAACCTCTCGCCCAGGTTGGACCATCAAGTATGAAAAGCTCCATACCACAACCTGCGCAAACATCAATAAATCTTAAGAGATTCTCTTCACTACAGTCTTTACCGTGGAAATGGGAAAGGGGTTGGTCTTCAGGGAAAAGGCATTGAACACGGTATGCGAATCCGGATTGATGCCGAGGGATCACCGACCTCCTGATGTGTTGATGCATCGATTGGACCGAATCATCGAAGGTACCATGAATGTAACCCAAATGAACAGACGGTGACTTGATCGTTTCTCCGGGATCAAGTACTCTCAGTTCATTCACAGCGATTGGACCCACTGAAAAACTGAGACCTGAGTTCCGCTGAATTTCAATGCGATAGTTGACAGGCCATGCGAGCTGTCCAATGAAATATTCAGAACGATCAATGTTTCTTAAAACAAAAAAGGGATCATCCCAAACCAATCCTTGGCGATTCTCAATCAGGTTGCTCCCTTTTGCAATTTCACTCCAACCGAACCATCCTTCCCAAGGGACATGCCAGCGTGTGGAATGACCCAAATAGACTTGAGCATCATCCTCCCACAGAGGTCCAGTCCATGGCATGAGTGTGCTTATCGCGATTATCTGATCTGATGTATTTTTAATCTCAAGCCATCGTGTAATGACAGGAGTTCCGTCAAGAAGTGTTTTTACTTTTACAGTGATAGGTTGTCGATCATTTGCCAACTCAACTATCGATACGATCTGTTTTTCTCTTTCCCCGGGAGCTTGTTTTCCACTGATCCATTTCCAGCCTTCATTGAGTAGTGTTGATGTGGGTAGAGATGGATCCAATTTGACTCCTATGGAGAAAGCATCTTGTGAATTTTTCCATAAATGCGAATTATTTTCACTTTCTAATTTCCATGACAGCCCTTTCCAATGGCCGTCTTCGAGTGATTCCGAATATACAATACCACCAGATTTATACCTTACGGACTTTCCATCTATAAATTCAATGTTTGTTTCGGTACAATATCCAGATGGAAGCCCCGTGATTACGTATAGTACGCAAATAATACACAACATTACCAAATAGTTGATTTTGGTTGAATATCTTAAAAGATAATTCATCTTTCCCTTTCGTCTCACCACAATGAATTACTTTCAATCCGACCTTGATGCATTTATGATTCCCTTCACCAAGGAATCATTACCAACAAATTCTTCCAGGTTGTGCCCCTTTATTGCCGCTGGAATAACCCAACGGCTGAGGCATTGGTAATAATCGGTTCCATATACACGCGACTTATGTTCCTTGGTCCCAATAAGAATATTGGGCATATCCCATGTCATTCCTTGCACGTATATCATTTCGTGGATGCATTTCTTAACGATCACAACACCTTTTGCAGTCTTTACTTGTAAATAACACCGCAAACCGGAGATTCGAAGCCTTCCGCCATGAACGAAGTCCTTTGATTTTCGTTTAGGTCGGAGGGAAACAACCGGGTTTCCGAAAATACCGGGGAGATTATCCATATCACAATACCAAACACGATCAATAGATGACGGTAAATTTGTAATCCCCCTCTCACCGGCATCTTATTCTCAGGAATTTTTTCCAATTTTCAATTTCTCATTTATTTCTGAAATGTCACGTTTTATCTTTCATCGCAGCCTCGATAATCCGGTCGATCATACCTCCGGCTTGAACCGATGTGCGGATATCCTCCTGGTTGATCGCAGAAGGAACAAACCACAGCATCATATTCTGATAATAATCAGCTCCAAATTGACGCTGACCAGTATCAAGATCTCCACGGATCGTATTCGGGAAGTCCCAGGTATACCCCCATGTACAGGAAATATTCTCCATGCACCTTTGTAGAAGGTGGAGTCCATACTCTTTTTGTCCTTCGTACATGAATGTCATCGCCAGCATCATCAATTCTGGTGGAAAATATCCATATGTCCCATATCCACCGACTTTCGCAGCGGTACCATCAGGATTAGCGTAATTCGTTGCTCCCGATTGGCTCAATACACAATTCGCTTTTCGTATCGTATCCAATGTGATCTTAACCCGCTCCTTCGGAAATATTCTTGGAACACCATGGGTATCTGCTATCCACTCTCCATCCAATTGGTATCCAAAAATCAGGTCAGATTTGATGTTATTTTCAACATCATTGAAGTTGAGATAATAGGTTCCGTTCCATAAATGCTTTTCCAGAGCCTCCTCTCCAGCCCGGAGCCATTCATCACATTTTCTGACATAATCAGAATCCTGCATTGCCTCGGCCATCCTCCTGGCAATGGCTACTTGTGCCATCCGTATTGCACCTGCGTGGGTCACATACCCTTTCCAACCGGGTTCAGGCGCTTCAAACCATTCCGTATCACCCAGGCCACCACCATCGGTACCAGGTTCAGGCATCGACATTACCTGTGACAACCCATATTTGGGACGCAAATTCAAGGAGAAATTATTGGCACGTTTTAATGAATCCCAGAACTCCTTGAGAAAGTCATTATCACCGGTACGCTGCCAATAACGATCTGCCATTACAAGATAACAAGCAGCATTCAGGATGGTTTGGTACCCTTTATCCGGCGTGGAAAGATCATAGGGATGCTTGTGAGCTTCATCATTGGCTGTGATTCCTCCGAAGATCCATGGTGGACGGCCATCATCCATCTGATATGCCTTATATCCCCGTAGTGTCGATAATGCCGCATCTGGGAAAAAGTAGACTAACGGCATATTTCCATAGAAACTACAGGGTATACACTCAATCTGGGGACAACCACGTGGGCATTCATTCAGCCCAAACAGACCGTCCTCGACTTTGCACCACTCACCTATCGGTTTAATGGCTTGTCCCCAGACACTACATTCGGTGATCAGGTGAAGATTATTGATAAGTGAATCAGCCAGCCATCCTGGTATGGTTGGATCGGTATACACAGCGTTTTGCCAGGATATAATCCGGTTGAGAAGTGACTCATGGTTTTTGGCCAAATCCCGAGCCACCTCAACTGCCCCCAGGTAGTATTTCGCATACATGTGTGTGAATGTATTCGTATCGACATGAGAGGGAGCTCCGCCTGCTTTCCAGTGGGGAGCATACCAGGACAAGATAAAGCGAAATGTCTTGTTCTCTCCGCCAGCAAGGGCACAATCACATGCAAGCGAGACGCCAGTTTCACCTTTTTCAACTTCAGGTAGACTCACACTAATGCTGTTCCACTCATTTCCATCTATTTTCAGAGGGCCGCCAACACGTGGTTTACATTCTCCCAACACTCCAAGAACATAACTCATATTCCAGGCTTCCTGCCCGTTTACATTGGCGACAAATATTCCATTAATCTCACCGTTTAATGGTTCGCGGTTAATAATGGAGTTCTCTGAGGGAGTTTCAAATCCCGGGAAGGAGAAGGTCAGCGTTACCTGTTTGTTTTCTGTAGAATTATTTTTAAGTCGACATTCAAACACGGCTCCCGGCATAAGCGATGCCTTGGTATCTCCTGGCAGAAATGGAGTCCAGGCCCGCATATCCACCCGCACGGGGCTATCGGTTTTGAATTGCATATCCACGATCGGATAATGTCCCCAATAATCAATCGACTTGGCAAGATTCACCCCCTTAAGTCCAATGTCATCATACAATGGTGTATAATCGGTGGGAGGAAAGAGAGCTTGACCAGATGCGACAGGACGGTCTCTTTTTCCTTTGGTATCGGTCGCCAGTACCCATGTTTTCCCATCAACTGACAAGCCAAGAAATGGCCTGTTTATGAGTAACCTTGGAGAAATCAGATGATTAAACAGGGTGGAATATCCAAACATACCGTTTGGTTCGATATCGATACATCCAGTATCCATGTTCCCAAGGGGAACTCCGCATGTGGGCCTCGGCACATTCCGGTAAATGATTCCTGTCACAGGTGTATCATATCCTTCCGCCGAAAACTCAAGCCAGGTTGCATGAAGCAGATTGTCAGGAAAGAAACCGCCATTCCCCTCAGAACATGCCGAATTAATTCTTATCATTGTCATTCCTCCCACCAGTAGCCAGACGAGAAATGGTGTCAGTAAACTAAAACGCATTTGAAACCTCCTTGCTGAAGATATTCGATATGTACTTTAAGCAATAACGACAATCATGCTTACACTCCAAGTGGAGATGAGACACCCCCGAAACAAAGCAAGACCTTGAAACGAGGGATGCTCACGGAATCATCATACCGCACTCAATTTTGGGTCTTTACAGGAAACGAGGTTGTGGTTACTAGCCAGCATACTCCAGCATCAGACGCCGGCATTCACGTGCCGTTTCCCAAAGATCCCATTCCCAATGTTTCGGACTGAGAAGTTCCGAAGACCAAGTTCCATCAAAGCCTGTGGATTTTACTGCTGCTACCCAATCCTTAACCGGAATATCTCCATCGCCCGGAAGGTAACCACGGCAGCCCTCTTCAGTCCATTGTCCACTTTTGGGGATACGCTTTCCGTCACAGAAATGAACGCCACAGATCATCGACTTACTGAGTTTTGCAACATCATCGGGCGTGGTTTCCTCTCCAGCCCATAGGTGCCAGAAATCAATCACCATCCCAACATTGTCTTTCCCGGCCTTGTCGATCAATTCAAGGCTCTGCCTAATCGAGTGGATGGGAGACCATGCAATCGGTTCGAGCTGGAACCGGATACCATGCCTCTTTCCAATGTCAGCGATTTCCGCAACATTCTTCGCCGTTAAGTCTAATACTTCTTTGTAGGGACGTCCTGCCAGGCCACAAAAAGGAACAAGCTGAACCACGGGACATCCAATCACTTCAGCGGCAGCGCATATCCTCTCTGCCTCAGCCATCAACTGCTTCTTTTCCTCGGATTCCACACGTTCAATGCTCTTGAGCGCGTTGATACAAACAGGGCGAATTCCATATTGTTTGAATAATGGATTCAGGTCTTCAGCTTTGAAGCCCTGATCCAAGTAACGAAGAAGCTTTGTCTCGACAAGCTCAACTGCATCGTATCCGGTCTCTTTTGCCAATCTGATTTCCGTCACAACATTACAATGCATCGTGGACAAACCATGCATAGTGACTATCATTAGACTATCCTCCTTCGAATTAAGTTATTTTTTAATCACAACATCCCATTCGATTCGGGTTTATCAAGGGTATTCTCTACTCAGCCTTCAACTCCCTTTCCAAAAGATTCCTTTCCACCCAAGGTCTCCTCCATAAGACCACCGTTATCAATCCATTCAATTATGCTTTTTACAGATTCTGCCAGAGAATATTGGGGGACAAAACCAATTAACCGTTTCGCCTTCGACATGTCAAAAGCAATTTCACCCCCCTGCGCCATGCTCCACGGGAATCCATACTCCACGATGATACCCGGTCTCACCGCCTCAACCGCTTTGGCAAACTCATTTCCGCGGGTTGGGCCCGGTCCGCAGCAATTGAAAATCTCGCCAATAGCTCCATCGTTTTCCGATGCGGCAATATGCATCCTCGCAACATCCCGGATATCCACATAATGGCACAATTCATCCGCCGAAAAATGCGGTATAGCCACTCTGTGTCCCTGGGCGAGCTGCTCGGCAAATTCTCTCCAGCCTCTTCCACCACCACGTCCTCTGGGACCTACGACTGCAGTTAATCTGAGAACCGTCACAGGAACCCTGTATTGGTAATAGTAGGTCATTGCCAGAATTTCCTGGATTCGCTTAGAGGAGGAGTACATATCCTTCGGACGGCAGGGATGATCCTCGGGCACAGGCATGGTATCAGGCGGGTTGAACTTCGTGGCGGGGTACCACTCATATGCTGAAATGCTGCTTGCGAGAACAAAACGTTTGACAGGATTGTTTCGTGCGATTTCAAGAATATTCTGTAATCCTACCACGTTCGATTGAATCATCTGGACCGGATTTCCCGTGTCACCCGGCAGAGAGGCGATATGGTGGATCCAGTCAAAAGACAAACCATTGAGTGACTTGGCCAATCCGTTTCCATCCGTCAAATCAGCCTCGATAAATGGGATACCCAGGTCGGCCTTGTGCCTTCCCAAGGCCCATACCTGATCTTTTCTCTCAACCAATTGACGAACCAGTTCTCGTCCCACATATCCCGTTGCTCCTGTAACCAGTACTTTTGCCATGATCTTCAGTCCTCCTTTGGAAGAGGTTCGTAATGGGGTGGAATCACTTCCTTTTGAAGCGGAAGGTCCACCCAGGAACCAGTTTCCATGCTTAGAATTGCCGCACACATGACCTCAATTGCCCTGGCACCATCCTCGCCACTTACCAATGGCTCTTTATCATTGATAATACAGTCAAGGTAATGTGCCGTCATGCGATCGTAGTTGTTGGGACTTCTTGGCGGACAGATCGGAACCCAACGATTACGGACATACTCATCAATGATATCCTCGACCCAGAACAGCTCCGGCCAACGGTATTCCATGAGAATCTTCGGAAGCGTATCGACG
>CAYZUX010000056.1:0-27739 GCA_964481775.1 uncultured bacterium
TAGACAAACGCCCGACCCTCATCAGTCTGTCCATTGTCGTACCAATACGCACCCACGATGACATCGCTATAGCCATCCCCGTTAACGTCTCCCGCCGTCCCCACAGAGGAACCGAACCAGGCTTCAGCTTGATCACTTTCGGCTGTCCAGGCTGGTGTGGGGGCAAGCCCTGAGATTGAGCCGTGATAGACGTACGCCCTTCCTTCTGCCGACTGTCCATTCGAATACGCCAGCGCACCGATGATCACGTCGCTGTAGCCGTCATCGTTGACATCACCCGCTGTTCCAACAGAACACCCAAAACCGGTGTAGTCCTGATTGCTCTCGACGATCCAGGAGACATAGGTTGATAATCCATACGCCGAGCCGTGATACACATAAACTCGGCCTTCATCCACCTGGCCATTGTCGTAGGTGTACGCACCGATGATCACATCGCTGTAACCATCACCGTTGACATCTCCAGCTGTACCTACTGCATTACCGAAGTTGGCGGATTGTTGGTTGCTTTCAGCGGTCCAGGCTGGAGTTGCACCTAACCCCTGGGCTGAACCATGAAAAATAAATGCCCGCCCTTCATTGGTCTCTCCGTTGTCATAAAAATATGCGCCGATAATAATATCGCTGTAGCCATCGCCGTTGACATCACCGGCTGTCCCCACGGAATTTGCGAAACCCGCGGACAACTGATTACCCTCAGCAGTCCAGTCGGGAGCAGTTCCCAGCCCCGAGGACGAACCGTGATAGACGAACGCACGTCCTTCATTGGTCTCTCCATTGTCATAAAGATACGCGCCGACAATAACATCACTGTAGCCATCCCCGTTGACATCGCCGGCCGACGCAACCGAAGTACCGAAATAAGCGGATTGTTGATCACTCTCAGCAGTCCACATGGCACTGGTAATGAGTGTATCTATCGTGATGGGATATTCTGCAATCGAAACGTCGACCACCAGAAAGAGAGTGTCTTGGGCGTCCTGTACCCGGTTCGATGTCGGAATACCTGTCTTCAGTTTTCCGGTGGACTCTTGTTCCAGGAGTTCTATCCGTACGGGCAGGTCACGGCCAGAGACGTCTATAGCCGTCAAACCACCATAGTGGATCACACCCACTCCGCCTTCACTCAGGAACTCGACCGTCTTGCCGTCAGGCATCATGCTGGGACTAAGGTTGCCTCGAACTACAAGTTCCAAGCGTATCTCGGATTGGGATGGGGGAACCACGGAGTTGGGTATTGTGAAACCTTGCTCCAATCCTTTGGGAGAATTAACATACCACTCTATCAGATCCTCCCCATGGCGGTACTCAAAGCGATTTTCTGTTGTCCCAACCGATTCGATTTTCTGGGCGGAACACCCAATTTTTTCACACTGTCCAGAGATACCGATCAGCTCCAGACCCCAGATCCACGATGGTTCGGGATCTGATCGACGGATCACTCGTGGCCCTTCAGGCGTAAAGAAAGTGCGTAGGTCCTGGGTGCGGTTCGGTGCTTGGTAGAGGGGGTATTCCGGTCTGGAAAAACATCCCGCTTCCTGATCAGTTGCTTGTTTTTGTACACCGGCGGCCAAATCCAACAATATGGGCCATCCCGACTCTGCAACCGAGACCCGGTACTCCTGTGTGGCAATGTCCTTCTGAACTTGCGCCCACCAATCCCCGGAGGCACCGGTGGGAAGAGAGAGGCACTTCTCTTCGGATTTGTACCAGGCCCGATCTCCCGCTTTCATCTCCACACTCCCCTCTGTGTTCATTCCCCTAAGCAAAGAAATAACATTCTGGTCGAGGTGGGCAGACTCGGTTCCCGCGTTCGCTGATGAAATCAGCAGCCCCCACAGAAACAGTTTGGAAACGTGAAAACCTGAGATACTGGGCAAAAGGTCTCTTCGACCTGATCGGCCTGATTGTGGGACCAACCACTGGTGGCGAGACATGACATACAGCCTCCTCACGTTTTTTACAGGTGGGCGGCTTTGTCGGAGGGGTTTTTCAGCTCCTCCAAAGGGCGGTTACACGGGCGGGCGGGATGAAGTGGCAATCCGAAGAGTTTTCATTCGGCACGATATCAAGATCGAGGAAGAAAGAATCGGAATGGATCACCGTGCCGAGTCCTCATTCCTCTGTTCCGGACACAAGGACTCTGAAAACTTTCATAGATGATTTTATCCCTTTGCCAACAGACTGACAACACATCGCATTGCTTCATCAAAAATGTATCTGAATTTGCCCCTGGAGGAAGGGGGTTGAGATGAGGGCGACGATAAAAGACCGGAAGGTATTAGTAAGGAATAACGCGCGGGATTACCAACGCGCGAGGAAGAAGGAGAAGGGCCGGATCCAAGAGGTGTTTTTCAAAGCCACTGAGTGCAGCCGGGTCTACGCGGTGCGTCTGTTGAGGAGTAAAGTGTTGAGCAAGCGTGAGAACCCATCCTGGAGAAAAACGGAGAGTTCTTGAGGGGAGAGCAAACTGGCCAGGAGGGGATCTCCTTGGAGTTGTTCGGCGAGTTCCTGAAACCGGTCTTGCATTGAAAGAGGGGGGAAACCTTTCATGTGCGTGAATGTGGGGGGAAGGAAATTTGGTTTCGGGCCGGGTTCCTTCTCCCAAACAAAGATCCTTTCTGAAGTCTTCCTAGGTTGTTCATCTTATCCCTTTCACAGACATCTGACACCCCACAATTTTTACTCCCATGGCCCGGAGGCTGCAATCTTCACTGTGTGTTCTGCCAGAACCATGACATCAGTCAGTCACCAGCCGGTGAAGAATGTCAACCAGACATGATCGCGGATCTGATGCTTACCCTCCAGACACAAGGTTGCCACAACATCAACTTTGTGACCCCTCGCATGTCTTCTCACAGATGCTTGAAGCAATTCAGCTCGCGGTGAACAAGGGGCTCCATATCCTCATTGTTTATAACTCGAGTGGCTACGATTCCGTCGAGGCGCTCCGTCTCCTCGATGGCATCGTGGACATCTACATGCCAGACCTGAAATACTGGGAATCATCCACTGCCAAATCTTTTTCTGATGCTTCTGACTACCCAGAATGTGCACGCTCCGCAATCCTCGAGATGCACCGCCAAGTGGGTCCGCTGTGTTTCGATTCGGATGGACATGCCAAGCGCGGTGTTCTGGTTCGTCACCTGGTCCTCCCGTGTCTTGTCCATGAATCATCCAGATTCCTTGAGTGGCTTGCTCGCGAAGTTTCTCCTGACGCCTACATCAATCTGATGACTCATTATCATCCGGCCTATCAGGTCGGGAGGAAGACTGCAGATGGAATTCTTTTCTCCGAGATCAACCGCTCTCTGACACACGGCGAAATGACACAGGTCCAATATGCTGCCCGCGAATCAGGACTCTGGCGGTTTGATGGGCAGGTATGAGGCAGTCTGCGCTGTTTCCCGAGATATACGCCAGGCAACACGACAGATCGGCCGTGAGAAGGAAAAAAGAAAAAGAAGAAATTAAGTTGAGCGAGAGCGCCCCCGCCTATGCGGCAAAGGATGGCTCACGCAGTGAGGGTCGATCATCATCGTCCTCATCAAAAGCATTTCGACGGTGAGGAAGGAGAGCGCCGTTCTGGCGCTTCACATTCCGTCCCTCTCCGTCCCTGTTGATCCACACGGCCACGCCGTTTGCGACATAATCAGGGTGCTTGTCACTATGTTTCTCAGCGTTTTCGTAGGCGATGATGCTCTCATGCCCGACAATCTGTATCTTGACGTATTTCATGTTCCGAGTACCTCCTTTCAGCGAATATGAAAATTTCTTTTTCATGCCCCGAAACAAGACGGGCGCCTTTTATGGGTTACGCTCGACAGTCAGGAGAGGGGAAGCACCATCCGGACGCAAATGGCGGACGATTTCTGTCCGAAATTCGTCTCGTGAGAAAGAGGCCCAAACCTGCCTCGAGACTACATTGTCCCGAGTCAGCCTTAACGCCTGCTTCTTTATCTCTGTACAACGACCGGTCATTAATCTGCGTCTCGGATTCTACTGGGCTGCCAAGGTTGAGGATGGAGTTTTTGGTGCATGTCATAATCACTTGGCAAGACCATTCTGGACTTGATGAATGAACCCACCAAGTGTAACCAATACGCCGGTTCCAGTTGTAATCTCGTAGAGGAACTCATGCCAATGATTGGTAGTTTTTCTATGGAAACAGACTGAGCAAGAAAGTACGCAATCTGCAACGTTGTCGAAGTCATTGTGCTGCGCCATAAACGCGGATCCCTCTGGCTTTTAGTTCATTGATCTGTTCAAGATTCTCCCGGCTGGCGGGTGTCTTGAAGAGATCCAGTTCCATATTTTTAGGGAGGTGACATGCAAGAAGAGGAGAGAGGTCGGAGATTCCGGTATTTTTCAGACCCAGGAAATTAAGGTTGTTGGTCTGTCCTGGTGGGGTAAAGAAGGTGAGCGGATTATTTGCCAGCTGAATATGACGTAAATACTTGTGAGAGACTAGAAAACCGGGATCATTCACTCCGCACTGTGCAAGATCGAGAATCCTGAGGTTGGTAAGTCGTGATAAGAAACCCGTATCGGCAATCTGATTCTTACTCAAGTTGAGTTCGATCAACGCCGGAAATTGGCAGATAGACTGAGGGTCCTCGAGGCTGTTGTTGTCAATAATCAACCTCCTGAGCTTTGTCAGTGTTTCAAGAGGTTTTATGGATTTGATTTTACAGACAGAAAGGTTGAGATCGGCCAGGTGAGTGAGATCTCTCAGCGGTGTGATATCTTCAATATAGTTTTGCGAAAGACTCAACGTGGTAAGGTTATGCAGTTTACATAACGGTGTGATGCTCTCGATATCGTTGAAAGATCCTTCCAGCCATCTAAGCTGAGTCATCTCCCGCAAGGGTGAAAGATCGGTGATATGATTGCTGCTGATGATAAGGATCTCGAGGTTGGCGACCCTTGCCAGAGGATCAATCTTTCGCAGACTGCACTGGTCGAGAATAAGGCGTCTTAATGAAGGTATTGGAGGCAGAGAACTCAGGTCAATAATCCTTGATCTTTCAAGGTCCAGGGAATTCAAGTGGGAAAGGTTATTCAGACTCGAAAGATCTTTGAGTGTGTTTTTGGGGACTGTCAGCCATCTCAATTGCTTCAGACCTGCAATTTCTGATGAAGTGACAACCTCAGCGTTAACCTGAAGGAAATTCAGATTGGGAATGTATTGAAGATCATGGAGATCGGTCTGTTCTCCGCTCAGGTGTAAATGACGTAGTTCTCTCAGTTCCAATCGGGATATGGGTCCCTTTGGTTTCTGGAGTTCACTACGGACAGCCTGTTCGATCACAACATCTTTAAATGAAACGGGTTCATGAGATTCTGGATCAACGGAGTTTATCGAATTGGGCCAGCTGTATTTTGTAATCCAGAATTTGCGTTTGTAGGCTTCAAGACGGTCGCTGAATGTCTCAACCTCTGAACCCGGGTAGTCTGAATCATGCCAGGGGAAGGCGGTCCAGAGTCGAACTGTCTGGTCTCGGCTCCCACTGGCCAGCAATCTGGATGGAGGTGAATACGAGAGGTGATGAACTGGCTGTGTATGACCTCGCAGGGTAATCAGTTCCCGTCCTGACTGGGTTTCCCAGACCTTGCAGGTATTGTCTTCCCCCGCGGTAAATAAACGATTCACGTCTTCTGAAAATGCCAGGCAAATCACAAATACACTATGTCCCCGGTAGTCGACAAGGTGTTCTCCCGTGTGAGCATCCCAGAGGATGGCAGTGGAGTCGTTACTGGCGGTAGCAAGATAATGACTATCGGGACTGAAAAGAACACTTTGAATCGCATCGGTATGACCGGACAGAGTCCTCAAGAAGTGTTTGGAAAAGGGATCCCACAAGGTTACTTCTGGAGACATCTGACCGATGGCCAGCATCTTTCCATCAGGGGACCAGGCCACATCCATCAGTTCATCTTCCGCTCCCATCCAGCAGGATATTTCACTCCAATCCTCTGTTTTCCAGACATGGATGAGTCCATTGTTTTCCCCACATGCCAGCCATTGTGAATCCTGAGAGAACATGATTGTCCGTACGCCTGTCAAGGGACCACTCAGCGTTTTCAGCAGGTCTCCGGAATGGCTATCCCAGATCCGAACCATCCGATCGTTTCCACCCGCGGCAAACCAGTGGCCATCCGGACTGAAATCGCCGCATAAGAGGTCCAGGGTATACCCCTCATATTCCATGAGAAGCTCTCCCGTTTCGACATTCCGGACACACACCAGGGGATTGCCGGGGCCACAACAGGCTATCCGATTCCCATCTGGACTGATCGTGGCAACACAGACCGGGCCTGCTTGGTGAAAGACGAATGGATCTCGAATGGTTGGATCGACATTCCATAAACGGCAGGTGTTATCTTCTCCCGCACTCGCCAATAAATGTTCATCCGGAGAAAATGAAACTGAGTTTATGCTGCCGGTATGACCAGTAAGCAGCCTTTTCTCCCGCCAGGTTTCAGTGTCCCATACCCGTGTGATTCCTTCACGGGAAGAAGCCGCCAGACAATTACCGGACTTGGAAAACTGAATCGAGGTAATCATCCGGGTGAATCCTGACAAACTCCGGACTACAATTCCCGCTTGCCAGTTCCAGATCTGGACCACTTCCTCCTGACCACCGGTTACCAACCATTTCCCATCCGGACTGAATGCCACCGCTCGCACTCCATTGGCTCCATGCTTCAGGCTTTGTATAAGGTCACCTGTTGCCACCTTCCAGATATGAGTCTGGCAATCTGGTGAATCAGGTACAGATCCAGTGGTTGCCAAATATTGGGTATCAGGACTCAGTGCGACTGCAAAAACCGGGACTCCCTCTTGATCAACCTGTGCCTTTGTCTGCCATGTGTTGGTCTCATAGACATGGGCTGTGGTATCTGCACTTCCTGCTGCCAGAAGGTGACCATCCTGGCTGAAAACAATGTCATTAACATCGCCATTAAAATCACTGAGGGCACCCACCTGCCGCCACAAGGTGGTGTCCCAGATTCTGATTGATCGATCCTCACCGCCAGTGGCAAGCATTTCTCCTCCGGGAGAGATCTTCAGGGTATGAATCGCTCCCCGGTGTGCCTGAAACTGATGGATACATGCACCATTTTTAATACTCCAGATGTTGACAGCTCCATCGGCATTTCCACTGGCAAGCCAATCACCCGTGGGACTGAATGCAATGGCATTGGGTGTTGAGTTGTGGGTTCGCAGGGTCATCAGATCCTGGTTGCATAAAAACAACAGATGGCCCCATTCCCAGTTTCGATGCGCTTCAGGAGCCTTTATCAGAAGGTCATAGGCTTGTTGGAAATGATACTCCTTGATGGCTTGTTCGGCCAACTTGATGGAGGAAACATACAGTTCCGCCTCAGCAGTCTGGTATGCTTGGGCTGTTTCCCTGCGCGCCGTCCGTTCCCTGAGAAGTCCATATCCCAGGGATCCTGCCAGGATGATGAAGAAGACAATCCCAGCTGAGAGGGCGGCCAGGAAATGCCGCTTTCGACTTTCATGGAGCCGGGATCTTTCTGCTGCAGCACGTGTTAAGCGGCGGGCTTCCAGATTTCGAAGGCTCTGTGCGAACTCACTGGCACAGGGAAACCGTGAAAGAGGATCGCCCCCGAAGCACCTCTCCAGGTCCTCCACCAGCAGCGGGTCCTTGATTTCCTTGTGCCAGTCTGTGGCCAGAGGTTTTCTGAGATTGCCTACAAGCAGCTGGTAAAGGACAACACCCAGCGAATAGAGATCGGAGCGGGTGGACCCCGGCTGACCAGCCAGTAGCTCAGGAGCCATGTACAGGCGGGAGCCAGACTGAGTAAAGACCTCGCTGGGAGAAAAGGTTTGCGTGAATCCGCTGTCAGTGACTCCCAGAAGCAACTCACGGGACACCAACTGGCCGATCCCGAAATCAGTCAGTTTGATGTGGATCCTTTCAGGAGCATCAAGATCTTTGACGACAAGGATGTTCGAAGGCTTGATATCCCGGTGAATGACACCGGCATCATGGGCTGCCTGTAAGGCATCTGCTACCTGGGCGATAAGCTCAAGACGGAGTGCCACTGGTATCGTCTCAACTCCCCCTTGCTTCTGGCACCAGTCCGCCAGATTGCCCCCAGAGACATATTCCATCTCAATATAGAAAGGAGGTTCTTCGAAATAGACATCATGGATCTGGACAATGTTGGGGTGATCACCAATCTGCTTTCGCAGGACACGAAACAGCGTGACTTCCCGTTTCAGTGAGCGGACCTTTTCAGCTCGAAAGCAGAACTTGAAAACATGGGTCTCGTTGCGGGCGGCGTGGTACCCTTTCCAGATCTCACCAAAGCCACCCTCACCCAGTTTTTCTGTGAGCACCCAGCCTGTTCCGGGAATGGGATGATCGACGGATGGTCTCCATCCCAGGACAGGTTCCTGATCCGGTGCGTGGTAACGATGTCCCTTTTCTGAATCAGTGGGCGGAGTCAGTGGCGCCATTCCGGTCTCTCCGGCTTCGCAGAGACCGATGGGCAGCCCGGCACCTCCAAAGAGATAAGCCCCATGATCGAACCAGGAGACTGCGCCCACTTCGGGCAGGTCTTCTTTTTTGAGAATCGCCCGGGCGTTATCAAAGACTGCCCGGGTGAGCAGGATCTGGCCTCCAACGGCAATATCCAGAATCCTGCCAACCAGGTCCACCTGATCACCGGCGTATTCACCCCACAGATCTGTTTCCTCAGGTGCCGGGAGGAAAACCTCTCCCAGGTGGATCGCAATCCGTGGCCGCCCTCTGGCATTTTCAGAGGGGAATTCCTTGTGCAATCGGTTCTGAAGCCTGAGTGCAAACCGGACTGCCTCAGAGGGCTTGGGTGTCGCCACAAAGAACAGGTTGCCGCAACAGGTGATCTCCATCATCCGTCTGATTTCGGACATATACTCACGGACTGTCCGCCTATAGTGTTCCACCTTCTCGAGGGCCTGTTCTTTGTCGCCAGAGGGGATCTCCCCGGCAGCTCCGGGGAAGTCGATCATCACCAAAGTCAGGAGCTGCGTCTTTTCTTCAGCCTTGTAGGCATCCACTCGCCGCATGTCCTGCTCGGAAAGGTTGTGTGCGGAGGGTAGCTGTCTGGCAAACACGGCGGGATGAGATGGATCTCCCTGCAAAGCGGCATTTGGCCAGCCATACAGGAGATAGTTCCAGGCAGCTGGATCTTGCAGACCGCAATCGCTGCGAGCCAACCGTAAGGATTCTCCGATCGTCTCTCCCCGGCCCACATAACGATAAAAGGCCTCTCCCAGCCTGGTTGCAGACCGATCCGATAAGTCGCTCAGCGTCAGGATCACATGCCCGACACCCCGGTAAAGAAATGCCTGACTGAACCCGGTCAAGGCTTGATGGAAGCCGCTTGCTCCCCCATTCAAGCGTCCCGATTCGCAAGTGTTCAAAAACACCAACCGTGGAACTTTCTCGGTACCAGCCAGGATCCGGTCGACATCCGCGACAGTCAGGTGTTGACCATCCTGGAGTATCAGAAAGCTGTTTTCCGGATTGATGGCATCAAACCGGGCGTGTCCACAGAAATGCACGACTTCACTCTGGCGTAAGGCCTCCTTGAAAGCCTCGAGATTGGCTTCCAGGTTGACACTTACCTGGAGGGGAGATGGCTCCAGGGCCCTGCGGATGCCGCGTGCTTCGGCTGAAAGCCCCTTGAGATCTCTTTCACCTCCCCCCAGGATGCTGACCTTCATCCGGGGGTGAGGTTCGCGCATCTGGCTTGGTTTGGCCGACAGACCACTGGTGACCACCTGGCGGCCAATCGCAAACCGTTCCATGAGGAAGTGTTCCCCATCATGGAGTAACTCCCAGGGAACCTCGGTCAAGTCTTCATCGAGTCTCAACAGAAGACAGGAGGCCTGAGAAGAGAAAAGGTCCGAACGGGTGTCGGAGTCCAGCAGAAGGTCGATCAGTTCGCGGGTTTCCCGGCGGACCTCATCGACCGGTGTGAATGGAGTTCCCCCTCGGTGGGCAGCGGACAGGAGAGCATGAAAGACCTGATCACAGACCATCTGGAGGGCTGTCCTGTCGACGGGATGGTGATGTTTCCGCAGGGTTGTCTGGACACCCTCCACCTGGGTCGAGAGAACGAGCCCCAGGCCATCCCCCTCCCAGGTTAATTCCAGAACAAGTGTACCGTACTCCTCAGGACTCTGCTGCTGCTGAGGACTCAAAGATCGAGCCCCCTTTCTCAGGCTGTTTGGCCACTCTCAGTTAATTGACAGACTGCCCTCAGGTGTTGTGCCAACTGTGTCAGATCCTCGATGCCTGCAAGTCGACACTCACGCAGAGCCATCAGACATTGGATCATCGCGTCAAGCTCCTTGTTTACAAAAGTGGGAATCTCAATGGGCTCTGTCTTGTCAGGAAAGATCATTATGAAGGCCAGGAAACAGGCGCCAGCCACTTCAACCTCAAATGTTTTTTCATGCCTGGATCCCAACCAGGCATCGAGCGCTTCCTCATAGTTTCCCTGGATAGCCAGCAGGAACCCCTGAGCGAATGGATCGTTGATTTGCGAGAGGACTTGCGACAGGCCGGCATGATCCGAATCGTGCCCCAATCTGGCTAACCAGCCGCGAGCCAGACTTCTGAAGAGCTCGCTGACCGCATCGCCAACCTCCTCCTCCACCAAAGCATCACGGACAGGAGCGTAGCCTGCCTCCAGTGATTGTTCCGGCAGGCATCGGCTCATGACTGCCAGCAGCCAGCGGAAAGCTGGGGTTGACAGGTGAGACATCTGACGAAACAGCCCGAATCCACCACTGATGTCTCCCATCAGGACACGCAGCAGGATTGCCATGCGCCACTCCGCTGGTGAAATCTCCTCCTCACCACACGTCAGCTTCAACACACAGGGAGGGGAAGTCCGTGCACAAAAAAGATAGGGCCACCCCGGTTTGAGATGGAACTCTGTTTCCGGATCCTCCTGACTCAAAGGTATCGAACCAACCCATTGTCTACCACGCCAGTACTCAACTTCGATCGGATGGCTCGAATCAGGGTTCACCTGCTGCCATTCCCAGCGAAGGGTCAATACCGGCGTCCCCTGGCGAATTCGTACACTTGCCCGGAACACAGGCTGGTCATCCGGCCAGGCGAACTCCACCCGTTGGGAAGGCCAGATCCCTGTGTGGTCCGATTGCAGCATTTGTCGAGACAGTCGATACAATCGGTTCATCCAGGTGGGCAGGTGGATCACGGCAGTTCCCTGGGTCACCCGGAAAACACTCTGCAAGCTGTAGCCGATCCGTAAAGAGCCGGACCATCCGGCTTGGGCTATCAGCGAAAAGACTTCACGTTGGTCATCCTGGATCTCCACACGTTCCACATGATCCGCCTGGGGATATTCCCGTAAAGCCAGGAGCGCCTCCCGGGTTTCAGGATCAAGTGCAAAGAGGGTCTCCCAGTCCTCCACCGGACCTGGCCCGAGAGCAGACTCGGCCCAACCTGCCACTTCGAGAAAATCAGGGTCTCTCGTCTTTCCCTGGTTCAAAGCCTTGCCAATCGTTTCCAGTACCTGGTTCTTTGATCTATCAGTCATCCCCCATATGTCCTTTGATTCTGTCCTGTTACTCAGTTATATGCTCCTGGTAGGCAAAATCGGTCAGCAAATCTGAAAAAGATTGGAAACCGTGTTCCGCCAGGCAGTCCCGCAGGCGCTGGCAGAGACGGTTGAACCTTCGGTGGACCACGTTTTCATCCAGATCCAACACTTCCCCAACTAACCGGGCTGAGTGGTGTTCTGCACGCAACAGGACCAGAAGAAGGTCTTTTTTCTGGGCTGCGCCGCTGGCGATCATGATATCGAAACAGGCATGAATCTGATGGAGCAGCTCGGCCAGGGCCACGAGGGAACGTTGCGTGGGAGCGATCTCAGCACTCTCCCCCACAAAGACGGGATCATCTTCCCATAACAATTCGAAATTCGAGAGCAGACGTTTGTGGCGATTCATCCTGTATCGATAACGGGCACAGATTCGCCAAACGACAAGGAATAGATAAGTCGAGAATCGAACCCTCGGCTCCCATTGAGTCACCCGTCGGCAGCCATCCTCCAACAGGTGAAGGATGACTTCCTGGTAAAGGTCCTCCCGGTCCATCCTTTGATGGACAAACCTCCCCACCACGTACTGGATAAGGTGGCCATAGCGCTTCAACAGGAGCGAAAACCCCTCTCCCGGCTCTTGGCGAACCAGCTCCACCATGGCCACGTCTTGGTCTACAGACGCTGTGAAAGCCATTTCTCACATCCACACTCTTGATGGATAAGGCTTTTCGTACTTATCGCTCCCCGATCGAGAGAGTTCACAGTTGCACTTTCAGAGGGGGTGGCAAGTTGGATGTAAAATAGCAGAAAGACCGCAATGAGCATAGAAAAAAACTCTTTTTTTTTAATCTGGCTGACCGATTTCGGACCTCTGCGGTATTCAATATAGATGAAGGGGGTTTTCAATCCTGATCTATTGGCGTGTTACCACGGGTGGTGGACCTCTTCAGGGGACTGGAGCACAAAGCCTATTCCCTGAACGTTCTCGTCATTTAGTAGAAAACGAATTTGTAATCCCTCTAAAAGAACTGCCCTGTCCCACCTTGAGCCACGCTGTAGGGGGTGGCCCAACTCTCTGGATTGATTGGGAGAAGAACAGGGATAGATCAATAGGCTCCGTTATAAGAGGAGTTCAACATGACTCGTACATTCAATTTCACACTTGTCACATTAAGTTCTTATGTCTGGACCATTCTCTGTGTCCGGCACTGTCCGAAATGATTTGGGAGCTTACGGTGGCCCTGGAAACTGCGGTTGGGTGGAAGAGGGTCTTATCGAAACGCCTACCCCCACCCCCTTACCATCTCCTACAGCAACTCCCCAGCCAGCAGATGTACATGATTGGCACAGATATCAGTGAATAGAAATAGAAACAAAAAAGAAGAAAAAAGGAGTCATGCGAACCATGCAACTGCACACTTTCATTCTGACATCAACTCTGATTCTCTTGATCCCTGTCACTCTCGCCGCTCAGCCAACCCCAGTGGGACGTTGGGATTTTGATGATCCCAACAACCTGACTCAAGCAACCCTTGGAAACAACCTTGGACTGACTGGGACTCATCAAGCCACCTCCGGTATCAGCGCCAGTGATGGAGCCGTCACGATTGGGATGGGCAGTTACTACACCTGCACTCATGGGATTGCTCCCAATGGCGGTGGATCCAATGTGAATCAGTGGTCACTTATGATCGACTTCAAAATACCCACAGTAGATGCCTGGTACTGCTTCTATCAAACCAATCCATTTAACTCGGATGATGGAGACTGCTTTGTACGTCCAGGCAGTGGACAGATTGGAGTTGGTCAATCGGGTTATTCCAGCACAGGGATTTCGGGTCAAACCTGGTACCGGATGGTGATATCAATCAACAACGTTACGGGGCAGTATGATATCTACATCGATGGCAACCTGATTCTCTCGGGATCTTCTTCAGGAGTGGATGGCCGGTTCTCACTCGATTCCAGCCTCCTCCTATTCGCGGATAATGATGGAGAGGATGCCACAATCATTATCTCCACAGTGGCAGTTTACAACTATCCCCTCTCAAGCGCTGAGGCAGGTCTTCTGGGGACAGCCCTTGCCGAGGATCCCAATAATCACGCGCCGGTCATGATTTCTCAGCCAGCTGGTTCTGGTATTGCCCAGACGGGAATTCCTTCGAACTATGTTTTCCAAGCCACAGATCAGGATAACGATATGGTGAGTTTTCTTATCAACTGGGGAGATGCCAGTACCTTGGATTGGTCCTCCTGGATCCCGGTCCTTGATTCATTTAACACCACTCATGCTTATAAGTGTCCGGGAAACTACTCGATTAACGCCCAAGTCAAAGATGAACATGGGGCCCTATCATCTGTCACCTTTATCCAGTCTGTCGCTGTAAGTGGCTCCTGTACCCCCAACTTCCTGGCTGAACCGTTTCTCCAGAACTTGAAACCGAATGGGATCACGATCATGTGGGAGCTCGCTCAATCTCAACCTTGTACGGTTGAGTATGGGCTGACAGACAGCTATGGCAGTAGTGTCGTTGCTTCCGGTGAGAACTCCGGATATTCCTCCATCATTTACAAGGCGGTCCTGACCGGGCTGGAATCTTTCACCACCTACCATTACCGCGTAACCGCCTCCGATTCTTTTACGGAAGATCGTGTTTTCCGGACAGGGACAAATGAACCTGTTGATTTCGCCTTTAGTGTCTGGGGCGACAGCCAGGGAACCAATCACGGAACCTATCCTGAAGATCCCTATGAACCCACCAAGGCCATGATGCGCCACATGCGGGATGATTTTGACATTCATTTTGGTACGAATATCGGTGACCTCGCTGAAAATGGAAACAGTTATTCCCATACCCATGAATACTACATTGACCGAGTGGGGAAATATCTTGGTCAAACCAAGGCGTGGTTTTCTGCATGGGGTAACCACGAACAAGGAAGGGATGCAATTCTACGTAAATTCGCCGATATGCCCAGCAAGGAGCGATCAGATTTGATTTGGGGGAACACCACCACTCCAGGATGGGGAAGCTATTCATTCAATTATGCGGGCTGTCATTTCATTATGATCGACGATGACACGAGCAGTTACGATGTTGTGAACTGGGTCGAAACAGATCTTCAGTCCGAGGCGAATCGAAACGCTCGCTTTACATTCGTGAATGTTCATCGTCCCCCCTATTGTGAGGTCTGGGTGGATGGAGACTCATTTTATCGAAGCTCCTTGGTGCCTCTGATGGAGGAATACGGAGTGGATGCGTGTTTCAGCGGTCACACACACGGTTACAGTCGTGGATATCTGAATGGGGTTTATTATTGTGTTACCGGTGGCGGAAGCTGGTTGGATACCATTGAGCCACTGGTCTATGAATGGCCCCATATGACCGTTGGAGGTTACCACCCACTCGCGATTGATGTTTCTCCGCTCGGATTGGGAGGACACTATGGGATGGTCAATGAATACGTAAAAGTAAGCGTCACGGGAAACAGCTGGCGGGCTACGGGGTTGAGTTTTCGTCCGAGTGGAGAGTTTTATGGGGTCATAGATGAGTTCGGTGTTACTGGACCAGCGGAACCAACACCTTCACAGACTGAGACAACGCAACCTACACCAACACAGACCCCTGAACCAACACCAACAATAAATCTGCAACCGACAGCGACACCCACAGAACCAGTCTCCCAGGTCGCGAATTGGTTTTTACAGGAGTAGTCTTGGTTATTGTTTCGTTGCCCAGTAAATTTAATTTACGTAAAATCAAGAGTGAAAGTCGTTGCCTGCATGTCTGGTGAAACATTGAGGATAGGAGGATTTCCAGCAGGTAACGGACTGTTCCCAGACGTGAAGGCATTATTTATTTGGTTATAATCCATTGAGGATGATCGCCGTGGATATGACAGGTGATGAGATGCTCGACCTAATGGCCTCTGACTTCTGTTTATTATCAGGGCCTGTATTCGGATAGGATTCTGTCTTGCTTACTATGAGAACCTGATTGGACAGATTCGGGTTGAGGTGGAGTAACGTGACAACAAGATCATTAAACTTTTATAGATTCAGTTGTGTTAGTCGAGTTGCAAGACTAAGGTTTCTCCTTCCTTTCTATCTGACCCTTGTTGCTGTTCAGAGTTTTCCAGCGACGGTCCATATTGACCTAGATCGCGATACCCCAGGGATTCAATCATCCCTGGAAAATGTTCCCATCGAGCCACCAACCATGGATGTGCTGGGAGCGGTGGTTGTCACAGGAATACCCTCTGATTTAGTTAGTGCCAATGTGACTCAGATCACAGTGACAGATATTATCGGCGGTGGTGCCACAATCGATCCTGGGTATTCCTCCCTTACTAATGGAGAATTACCAGGAGCAATTCGTCCCGTGGGGTATGTGTCTGCCAACGATTTTTTCTGGACCAATGTTTTCCCAATAGCAGGAAGTCTCGGAGATGATGAGATCCTGGTTTTATTCACCTTCAACCTGCACATCATCAATCTGGATTCAAAGGCTGTTGGTGATACGTTTCTTTTAAGCTTTGTCCACAGCGCTGACAATCCAGCACTTGGAATCACCATTAACGGCGCAAACTTCAGTTATGGAACCGGTGGTGAGAATCCTCCGATTGCTACTATAGAAGCGTCAATTGTCATTGGCGGATTCTCAGGCCCTACCCGAACTCGGACAGAGACCCGAACGAAAACCTTGACACCAACCATTACCCCGTCACGGACAATCACTTTGACGCCTACATTCACTCGAACATGGACACCGATTCCAACACCTACACTCACCTACAAACCCGGGACGTGCGACAGCGGCTTTTTCCTGCTATTGACCACGGGAGAGGTAGAGAGAGTGGGGAATCCACCATTCATATCCGGTGGATTCACATTCGGTAGCGACCTTGCCCGTGACATGGAGCGGGCTGTTTCCAACAGTGACGGTGGAGAACAACCTGACCTGTTGGTTCTGGATGGCAGCGGTGTCAGTCACTTTGTAGAGAATGCGGGTGATGATATTCCCCAGGATTTTCTCTTCCCCCCAAACCCAGATTTTCCCATCGGTCGTGCAGTTGACCTGGAGGTCTCCAAGAGCGGCGAGGGAGTGTGGGTGCTGACAGATTTCGGTGGCATTTACCGTGCAGGAGACACCAAAGACGCTTCCGAGACCGCTGTTGTTCAGGGTACAGATGAGCTGGGTTTCCTTGGTTATGATATCCCGATTGGGACATTCCGGGATCCCCGTATGGCCAATCCAGGAGGCTCCTCGCTACGTGCGGTGGCGTTGTTGGTATTCGACACCAAAGTCCCCTTCAGTCGCGCGGATGGCTACATCGTGGTGGACAGCCTGGGTGCCCATTATTCCCTCAACCCCGATGGGAGCATAGTTCAGTCGGGGGTGAGTATTAACGCACCCGAGAACGATCCGATCAGACTACTCGATCCCTCCCGCTATGGTTGGCCCTATTTCCCGGGCCTGGATATCGCGCGGGATGTGGAACTATTTCCCGGAACCGAGGAAGGTCTGGTTGTGTTTGATGGCTGGGGCGGAATCCATCCCGTCCCCTTCAATGTTCAAAGCAATGCGGTTTTTTATACCCGCAACGAAGACCCGCGAAGACCAGGTCAGCGAATCACGACAGTGGGAATGCCTTATATCACCGTAGGATTTGATGATCCGGAGACTCCTCAGGATGAGAGTGATGCAGCCACTTATGGTGCGGATGTCTATTCCATTTTCAATGATTTTGAATTTTCAGCAGGATGCCCTGATAGTGGCTTCTACACCCTTGACCGGAATGGCGTCGTGTATGCCTTTGGCAGTGCGCGTGCCCACCCGGATGAGATCTTCCCGATCTGGCCGATCACTGATTATTCTGCCAGTCAGAATGCCCAGGACATCGAATTCTTCCGTGCGGATGAGACCGGGCTGACCAACACCCCTTCGTTGACGCCGACTATCACTTACACACCGACGATCACCTTCACGTCGACAAACTCCTTGACCTTCACGTCGACCTATACCAGGACGTCAACTCCAACGATTACAGACACACCAACGATCACCCAAACGCCAACGATCACCGATACTCCAACTAACACAGGTACCCTAACACAAACTGTGACTTTCACGGAAACGCCTCTTCCTCCTCATATCTTAAGCCTGGAGTTGCCAGGTTCTCCGGAAACAACCATGTGTCTTGTATTGATCCCCGCTGGAAGTTACTTGATGGGTGCCACGGATACCAATAACTGTATGGCCATCGATGAGTCTCCCTATCACCGCGTCGTCCTGGATTACGACTTCTACCTTTGTGAGACCGAGGTCACACGTCAGCAGTGGAAGGCAGTCATGGGAACCGACCCGCCCGAGCTTAAACTGGTATCTCCAGATTGCCCGGTTGATGCCGTGTCCTGGGAGGAATGCCGTAAGTTTCTTTCCCTCTTGCCGGTTCCAACCCAAGGTCCCTACTGGTTTTTTGGACTACCCAGCGAAGCGGAGTGGGAGTATGCCTGCCGTGCTGGGAGCCAGACAGAATTTCCATTCCCCGGTGCCGATGTATGTGGAGCCAGCTGCACTTTTTGTGCGGCTGTCGATCCCTTTCTGTGGTATTGCGGAAATTCAATAAGTGATGTGTGTCCGGCTGTTGGTTGCAAACTCCCCAATGCCTTCGGACTTTTTGACATGCCCGGGAGTGTTTGGGAGTGGTGTCAGGACACCTACCATGCGTCATATGAAGGAGGGCCAGTCGACGGGAGCGCCTGGGTTAGTGTGGGAAATCCCGAACAGCGTATCATTCGAGGAGGTTCACGATTCGATCCACTCTGTGAATGCAGCAGTTCCAACCGTTCCTCCGGGGGTGACCGCACCGCCAGAATTGCCAATGTAGGTTTCCGGGTGTGTTTCTCACCCAGGATAATTCCCACTCCGACACCCAACTTCTCCCGGACTTTCACACCGACGATCACTCGGACACCGACAAGAACAACGACCATCACTCGAACTCTAACACAAACTGCGACACCGACTATCACACCCACAATCCGGCCGACCTGGACACCCGACCCCAATCGTGAAGTGATTACCATTGATATCCCCGGATTACCTGAAGGTGCCCGCCCGCTTCGCATGGTCCGTATCCCAGCCGGATCATTTCAGATGGGATCACCCGATACAGAACGTAGCAGAATGTCATTGGTGGATATCGAAGGTCCCGTTCATTGGGTAACCATCACCAACGATTTCTATATGGGGGAAACCGAGGTCACGCAGGCGCAGTGGCAAGCCATAATGAGAAATAATCCTGCTTCAGGTTTAGAATATGGAGTTGGCAATGACTACACGGTCTACTATGTCTCCTGGTTTGATATCACCAAAGCCAATGGATTCCTGGAAAAACTAAATAATAGTTGTAGTTACGATATGTTCCGTTTACCGACCGAAGCAGAATGGGAATATGCTTGTCGGGCAGGGACTACAACACGATTCTATTTTGGCGACTCCTTGAGCTGTGGAGATGAAAACGATGATTGTGAGGCAGGCACGCTCCCGGGGAATCGCTCGGAATTCATGTGGTATGGATTCAATTACCATGAACCGACACGCGGTAGCAAGCCAGTGGCCAGCAAATTGCCTAACGCATTTGGTCTTTATGACATGCACGGAAACGTACTTGAGTGGTGCCAGGATTGGTATCAATATGATTTCTATAGCCAGCCAGGCGCAATACAAGATAACCCAGTGTGTACTGATCCGTCATCGGGCTCCTGTGTGACTCGTGGCGGTTACTGGGTTGCCTTTGTCTGGACTAGCCGCTCTGCAATGCGAAGCGCGTACCTCACGGGCGAATACGGGGACAGGATTGAAATAACTGGATTTCGGGTGGTGTTGGATACTTTTCATATGGCCACCCCCACCTACGATCCCAGCCAACCGACCTGGACCCCGCCTCTTACCAAGCCTGTAACGTTTACCATAACAGAAACACAAACAAATACGATAACACAGACACCATCATTTACAGAAAAACCGAGGCCAACCTGGACCCCCAACCCAAATTTCCCGCTTGGACAAGAAACGGCCGGATTATGGGATTTCAATTCTGGAAACCTCTCTGCCACCATTGGAAACGATCTCAGCTACCGTGGTCTTGCAGGATTGACTACGCAATTCGGCACCACCACATCTTTCGGGATTTCGCACATCAATGGATTTCCCGCCAATGTGATGAAAATAAGCCCTTATTCACAATCTGACGGTATAGAAATGTTTCCCGGGATTGAGCCCAATGGAGGTGGTAATCGTGTAAACCAATACAGCCATATCATGGAAATTCTATACCCAATGGATTCGGGTGGTTTCCGATCGATTTTCCAGACAGATATAACTAATTCCACTGATGGAGACTTTTTCATTCGAGATGACGGAGGGATAGGGATCAGTGGTGATTATGATGGGAATCTTACAAGAGGTACATGGCATCGTCTGGCCATCACTTTTGATCTGACGACAAGCACGTTGATGAAATACCTGGATGGAGCATTGGTGGATTCGCAAACATTGTATGAAGGATTGGATGGTCGTTGGTCCCTCAATCCCAGCGAATCCAATCTCCCAACGCTCTTATTTTCTGATAATGACAATGAGGTTGCTATTGGTTATGTCAACAGCATCGCCATTATGAAACGTGTTCTGACTCCCACAGAGATTCAGCAGCTGGGAGGACCTTCGGCTAATGGGATCTTCCCAGTTCTGTACACACATTATACCTTCACGAACATCATTATTCCGACTCAAAAGCTTATCTCTAATTTCTAAATGGACATGAATGGCAACGTTATCAATAACAAAGGCTATCTCAAGAGGATTAAGATAATGAAACCATCGAAAATATATTGTTTTATGATTCTTGTTTTTAGTTTGATTTCTGGGCTCATACGAGCGAATGCTGAAGGTTACCAATTTGTACATGAACGTCTTTACGATCAGGATGAGACCGGCACAAGGAGTCCGATGCAACACAATCCTCAAGATACAGGTTCTTTAGCACAGTCTTTTGTGGCACCTTACGAATTCACCGGAGTCGGAATTGGCAGTCACACCTGGGAAGGAACAGGTGCCGGTTTTCGAATGCGGCTTTTTTCCTGGAACACCGACTATGCTACAAGCATAGCAGGTCCTGTACTTGGAGAAGCAGATATCGTTAATTATGCTGACAATTCCTATCCAGTCTTACATTTCGCTTTTTCATTTCCTCCTGGCAATTTCCTCCTGGTAACCGATGCAGGTATCCCTGGCACAGGGGCATGTGGTCATTGGGGCTGGGCAAATTCAAATCACTACGTAACACCGAACAATGCTGCTCTCAGAAATGCCGAATACATTGAAGGCTTTGTATTTGATGTTGTTCTTGCAAGATCCTTTCTTCGGATTTACGAAACCGTTGAAGACTACTTCACTCCAGGAGCCTCATCTCCAATCTCTCTTGCTACCAATCACAAGATCGGGCAACGATTTACCGCAACCCAGCAAATCCATGGAGTTGAGGTTTTATGCCCCACATGGGGAGCCAATGAAGTCAAGGGACTCACCTTAAATCTCTACAAATGGGAAGGTTCATACAGCGCTACGGTGGCGGAAGATCCATTAGCTACAGAAGTCTATTCCGCACTTTACGATAACTTCTGGAATTATGTGGGATTAGCAGAATATCCAAACGCTTATTTGAAGCCCGGTCAATACTTCTGGGAAATGTTGGATCCAACCAGTACCACAACGAATTTGGATGTGGGGGCCTGGCTGGTGAACCAAAGTGCCTATACGAGTGGAGAAGCCTATATCGATGGTGTGACTCAGACGTCGACGAGTCTGAATTGGATCATTCCATTTAATAATTCAGGATCGTGGACCCCCACTCAATTCCTTGGGACCTATCCCGAAGCAAGTCTGAGCCAGACTTTCGAAGTTTCAACACCCATCTATGGGGTCGGTATCCAAAGCCCATCCTGGAGTGGGAATGGTGCAGGTTACCGGATGAGACTGTATGCATGGAACTCAGACTTCGATACCACTCTTGGTGAACCAGTCCTTGCCGAAAAGACATTTGAGAATTACCCCGACAATGGTTGGAACCAGATTGAACTTACATCTCCCCAACCAGCTGGTCAGTACTTGCTCCATACCGACCAACCTGTCTTTGGAACAGGAGCAGCCGGTCACCGGGGATGGAAGAATTCCAGTTTTAACACCGGATTAGATGTGCCCAACGCTTATATTGATGGTCATCAGGCCACTGATAACCTTGAGACTTACGGTTATCTGGTCTTCAACATCGAATACGCAACGGGATGGGATGTTGAATATGGACCCGACTTCATGTCACGAGGAGTTATCATCCCCTATGGTCCAGTTGAAGATTGGAATCTTTACTGATGAATTAAATTTTGGAAGGTGAGTCCTTAAGAATGTGGGATACTTGAAATATTATGGATACTTCGATTAAGTGTGGTTAGATTTGAATCAGCAAAATAAATTCTTACAGAGCGGCTCGTAAAAGAGTGAGGCCGCCCCTCCCACTCTCCAACAACGCCCAAAACAGGTAACAGATTCGCATTAAATTTATATTGGAAAGTCATAATTGGGAATTCTGAAGAGTTAGAACGAAAGAAGAGTCATCAGGATCACCCCCCCAAAAAAAACAGACCAAAACTCCCATGTATCAATTGTTTTCAGTGGGGAGACGCTTTTCATTCGAGGAGGTGGAAATCATGGGGCACAGCTTTTCTTACAATAATTATATTCTTATGGTTTCTTTATTATTATTCATTCTTGCTACCCTCGGGATTTTATTTCTAAACGGAAGAGATAGAACCGAGTCAGCATGGGGTCAACAACCTCCCACCTGCGACAGTGGGCTTTATCTCCTGTTAACAGACGGCCAGATCGAGAGAATTGGAAATCCTCCACTGATCAATGGCGGTTTCATGTTTGGCGACGATCTCGCGCGGGATATGGAACGCGCTGTCTCGAATAGAGGAAGTGTCGAAAAACCTGACCTGGTTGTCCTGGATGGCAGCGGTGTGACTCACTTTGTGGAGAATATTTCTGATGATATACCGCAGGATTTTCTCTTCCCTCCGACACCTGAGTTTCCCATCGGACGGGCAGTCGATCTGGTCATGTCAAAAAGCTGTGAGGGCTTGTGGGTACTGACTGATTTTGGAGGAATCTATCGGGCAGGGGATACCAAGCAGCCAGCGGAAGAGGCCTTGGTTCCTGGAACGGAACAGATCGGTGCACTCGGTTATGATGTCCCGATTGGTTTCATGCGTGACCCACGTATGGCCAATCCTGGCGGAGCATCAATTCGTGCTGTAGCGTTGATCGTGATCGATGTCAAAGAACCCTTCAACCGTGCGGATGGCTACATCGTAATCGATAGTCTGGGCGCCCACTATTCATTTAACCCGGATGGAACACGAGTGATGGCTGGGATTGCGGAAAATGCCCCCCTGAATGGACCCTTAAAACTACTTGATCCTGATCCCAAGCGTGGGGGTTATGTCTGGCCCTATTTTGCGGGACTGGATATCGCCCGTGATGTGGAGCTCTATCCTGAAACCCTGGAGGGAGTGGTGGTGTTCGATGGCTGGGGTGGCATTCATCCTGTGCCGGTAGATGTCCGCAGTAATGCTGTCTTCTTCACGCGCAACGAAGACTCCAATGCTCCTCCAGGAACCCTGATCACGACTGTCGGGATGCCCTATATTGTCATCGGATTTGATGATCCGGAGACACAGCAGGATGAGGGGGACGCATCCACCTACGGCGCGGATGTCTATTCGATTTTCAATGACTTTGAATTCTCAGCAGGCTGCCCGGAGGGTGGTTTCTATACACTCGACAAATTCGGTGCCGTTTACGTTTTCGGTTCCGCGCGCACGATATCCGATTGGCTCTTTCCACCCTGGAGACTGCCCTATATCGCCTGCCAGAATGCCCAGGACATCGAGCTCTTTAGTTCGGACGAAACCGGTCCTACCTCAACTCCCTCACTCACACCCAGCTCACGATCAACATCAACACCGTCATTAACGTCGACAAACACGCCAACATTCGCTGAGACACCGACTGAGACCCTGATACCTGCAACAAGTACCCCATCAGTAAATCCAACAGGAACCTTGACCCCCACCCCCAGCGAGACAGGGACATTGTCCCCGACATCAACAGACACGTGTACCGGGACCCCAACCGTGACACCGACTTATACGGAAACTAATACATTCACGCCCACGGAAGCGGGAACTGAGACACCGACAGACACTGGGACAGTCACTTCAACGGAGACTGAAACAGAAAATCCGACATCCACCTTCACAATAAAGGAGACTGAGACGGGTACAGTCACAGAAACGCCATCTCAGTCCTCAACCAGCACATGGACCGAAACTCCATTCGCACCGACTCGCACATGGACAGAGACGGCTACATCGACATTCTCATCAACCATGACTGAAACAGAAACATCGACCGGAACCAGCACCGAAACGGTGACAATCACAGGAACTGGGACAAGACCTCCGACTGAACCGCCTCCAACAGCTACCCGCACACCGGTGTTTGCGTGTGTTCAGGCGGCCAAGATCAGCCTGTTCTGCGCTGGTGAAACTTCCTTGTCCGCTAAACCATTCAGAATCAAGCTCGTGCCCAGGATTGATACAATTGTGTGTGGAGTGGCCACTAACACGGAGCAGCCATTGGCAATAGTTTATGTTGATCCCTCTTCAGTCGCGGATACGGACCCATGGAATGAAACAAAGTTTACAAAAGGGTTCCATTGTGAAGAGGCATTGGGGATCCTTTGTGAGGACATCTCAGCTCAGCTGAACAGCCAAGGCTTTGTGGCAGAGACGTTAATGCCAGGGATCGTCTTTTTTGAGAGCGCCGTACCTTTCTCCTGCTTTCTTTGTACCGATGAGGCCGGACTTCCATGTGAAAGTTCAAATGTCTGGCCATTGGATGGTTGTGGTCTGGGTAACCTTGGGGACGGTATCAATGGCAATGAGACCAGCTTCACTGAAGGCGAATTTTCGGGATTGACAACAGGCCTCGCAGTCATCTGCGGGCAAGAGGATTGTCGGCCTACACCTACAATTACGGCCACATACACCCCACTTCCAACTTGGACACCAGATCCGAATCGGGAGATAATCACAGTGGATATCTTCAAAATGCCGGAAGATGCACGTCCGATGAAGTTAGTACGAATCCCTGCTGGCTCGTTTGAGATGGCCTCACCGGTTTCGGAAAGAGATCGGATTCCATATGAAGGGCCAGTCCACAAAGTCACGATAAATTACGACTTCTATATGGGCGAAACTGAGGTAACACAAGCACAATGGAAAGCAGTGATGGGATCAAATCCGGTAATTGATCACGGATTCCCGCCAAGAGGCTACGGCAACGACTATCCTGTTTACTATGTGTCTTGGGACGATTGCCAAACATTCCTCTCTGTACTGAATAGCAAGGGTCAGGGAACCTTTAGATTGCCATCCGAAGCAGAATGGGAATATGCCTGTCGCGCTGGGACAAAAACGCGGTTCTATTTCGGGAATTCCCTGGAATGTGACGATGAATGCACAGACTGTGCCGCTGGAATATTCCCAGGAAATCGGTCTGATTTTATGTGGTTCTGTGGAAACAATAGTATCGACGGGAACAAACCGGTCTATGAAAAATCCCCCAATCTGTTCGGGTTGTATGACATGCATGGTAGTGTATGGGAATGGTGCCAGGATCATTGGCACGACAACTATTCAGGTGCCCCGACCAATGGAAGTCCAAGGCTCGATCTGGTGGGTAATGACGAAGATATCCGCGTAATGCGCGGCGGTTCTTGGGCCGATTACGCCATGACCTGCCGCTCTGCGTACCGTGGCTTCTCCCACCCGTACATTTACTGGAGCGCAACCAACGGTTTGAGGGTGGTTATGAATACTCCCCCTACTCCCACGCCCACTTACAATCCCAACGAACCCACGTGGACTGCAACGCCGACTCCAACTACTACCAATACCTGTACCCCGACTTTGACCCCGTATCCGATTCGGGAGATCATCACTGTAGATATTCCAGGAATGCCTTCGAATGCACGACCGATGAGATTGGTCCGCATCCCTGCTGGCTCGTTTATGATGGGTTCGCCAGACACTGAAAGGGGTCGCGATCCATTGGGGAGGGAAGGGCCAGTGCATCAAGTCACAATCGGTTCGGACTTCTTTCTGGGAGAAACCGAGGTGACCCAAGCACAGTGGAAGGCGATGATGAGAACTATTCTGGCATCGGGAGAATTCGGTGTTGGCAACGATTATCCTGTCTATTTTGTGTCCTGGAACGATTGCCAGACATTCCTCACTGCCCTGAACAACACAGGGCAAGGAACATTTCGCCTTCCCACCGAGGCTGAATGGGAATACGCCTGCCGTGCAGGAATAACAAGTCGATTCTACTTTGGAGATTCACTCGGTTGCAATGACTGGAATCAGGATTGTGCAGCAGGCACTCTTCCTGGGAACCGGTCTGATTATATGTGGTGGTTAGGAAATAACACACCTTCCGGGAACAAGCCTGTTAAGAGTAAGTTGCCCAACAGATTTGGTCTATACGACATGCATGGAAGCGTTGGAGAATGGTGCCAGGATTGGTTTCAAAGTGATTTCTATAGCCAACCAGGGGCGACACATTTGAATCCGTTGTGCACAAATCCGAATTCTGGTACCCGTGTGATACGGAGTGGCGCCTGGAACACCGAGGGGTACAATTGTCGAAGTGCAACGCGAAATGCTGGATACCTGGATGATAAGTATTCATATGTAGGATTTCGAGTGGCCGGTACAATTATTACTACTCCAACACCTAAAGCTTCACCCACAATAACGCGTACGACGACAATAACTTCTACATTGACAGTTCTTCCTACAACGACAATCACTCCTACCCCTACAATATCAGCCACCAGCAGACCAACAGCAACACCCAATTTGAATATCGAAAAGATTACAATTCCGCTTCCGAACCTCCCAGAATTGGCTAATCCCTTACGAATGGTACTTATACCTGCTGGCTCATTTCAGATGGGGTCTTCAGGGAATGAACAGGGCCGTGCACTAAATGAAAGTCCATTACATGAGGTGACTATCAACTACAATTACTACATCGCCGAGACGGAAGTTACTCAAGCCCAATGGCAAGCTGTCATGGGAAATAATCCTTCTTATTTCAAAGACTCGAATGATCACCCTGTCGATTCCGTGAGTTGGGGAGCAATCCGGGGAGCGGGTGGTTTCCTTAATAAATTGAATGCCCTTGGAATCGGTCAATTTCGCTTACCGTCTGAGGCTGAATGGGAGTATGCCTGTCGAGCCAGCTCATCTACAAGATTCAATTTCGGAGACTCGCTTGATTGCTCCGATGATTGTTCCGACTGTGCTGCTAGTATTCCTGGAACCATGCGTTCGGATTATATGTGGTTCTGTGGAAACAGTGCCTTCAAATCGAAAACTGTCGCTCTTCTCGAAGCCAATGTGTTTGGTCTTTATGACATGCATGGGAATGTCTGGGAGTGGTGTGAGGACAAATATCACGAGAGTTATAATGATGCTCCTGTAGATGGATCCGCATGGATGGTAGATGGAGAGTCCCATGTGATACGTGGAGGGGCATGGGGAGATGTAGCAAAACGCTGTAGGTCAGCGGCACGGGCAAAAAGTGATGGGCAGTACAGTTACATCGGTTTCCGCCTCGCCTGTTCTGAGATTAATCCTACACCAACACTTGAACCACATTCACCAACTCCTACACTGCAACAAACCAACCCTATCACTCCTACTCCTTTCGTGAAGGGAACAACCACCCTGACACCCACACCCAACGACACACCCACGGAAACCCCAACACCAACTTGATGTTAACGCTTCTATCAGATTATGGAGCTGAGTCAAAGAAGATAAGAGAGAAGGTTATGACATAGGACTCTAAACCGAAGTTCCACCAACCGAGAAATCGTAAACCCTTGATCCGTATCCGGTTTGTGAACGCCATCCCCTGTGGTCTGTGATCTGTGCGATCATCTT
>CAYZUX010000057.1:0-27721 GCA_964481775.1 uncultured bacterium
GTAAGTCCAATGGAATCAACGGTTAAGATGGTCGGGGCGACTGGATTTGAACCAGCGACCACTTGACCCCCAGTCAAGTACGCTACCAGGCTGCGCCACGCCCCGACTCTGTGCACACCATATCAACTTCCCACTCGCTTAACAAGCCTTGATCACGAATTCGAGTGGGGCAGTTCCCGGAATGGATCCGGTCCATTGACCTCAGGACCTATCCCTCGTCGCTTGACTTCAACCATTCTCTTCCGTACTTTTGTCAGAAGCTGATTCATCGGGAACCCACCCTGTCAGCTCTTAAATCGACACACAAATACACTCACACCTCTTTGGAAAGTTGATGACCGTCATGACGAACCGCCGCGTTGTAATCACCGGGGGAGCTGGTTTCCTCGGTTCCCATCTCACTGAGGAACTGCTTAGACGTGGAGATGAGGTTATCGTCCTCGACAACTTCATCACCGGTAATCCGGATAATCTCGCCCGCCTTCCCCAGGATCATCTCACGATCATCAAGAAGGATGTGACCACTTTTATTGCCATCGATGGACCAGTCGATCTGGTGCTCCATTTCGCTTCTCCAGCCAGCCCGATCGATTACCTGCGTCTTCCCATCCAGACTCTCAAGGTGGGTTCTTTGGGAACCCACAACGCCTTGGGGCTGGCTAAGGCAAAGGGGGCGCGTTTTCTCCTCGCCTCCACCTCGGAGGTCTATGGGGATCCTCATGTTCATCCTCAGACCGAGGACTATTGGGGGCATGTCAACCCGGTTGGTCCACGTGGAGTCTATGACGAGGCCAAGCGGTTTGCCGAGGCCATGACCATGGCTTATCACCGTGCGCATGGGATTGAGACTCGGATTGTCCGAATCTTCAACACCTATGGCCCTCGTATGCGTCTCAATGATGGACGGGTTGTGCCGGCCTTCATCTCTCAGGCTCTAAAACATGAGCCTTTGACTGTGTTTGGGGATGGGCGTCAAACACGGTCTTTCTGTTATGTATCGGACCTGGTCGAGGGAATTCTCCGTCTGGCCGATAGTGATCATCCCGGCCCGGTCAACATTGGTAATCCAGCTGAGTTCTCGATCCTCGATTTAGCCCGCGAGCTTTCGGATCTGGTGGGGATTCCTTTGAACTTGACCCACATGGATCTCCCGGTGGATGACCCCAAGCAAAGAAAACCTGATATCACCCTTGCTCGAAAAATCCTGGGCTGGGAGCCGAAGGTCCAGCTGCATGAAGGTTTGCGTTACACGCTGGACTGGTTCTCCAAGGTCGTCTAACCTTAATGCAAGATGTCTGACCTCATGGTGCAGGTTCGTTTGCGCGAGGGGTATAAACCCAAGCGGTATCTTCTCTCCGGGGAACACCAGGTCGAAGTGGGTGACTGGGTGGTGGTGCCTGTTGAGGAGGAAGAAGACTTTGGGACTGTAGCCGTCCGCCCGATGCCTCTCACCTCTGAGTGGGAGGAGGTCGAACTCCCCCGTGTCCTTGGTCTTCCAGCAGCCGAGGAGGTCCAGAAAGTTCTTGATCTGCGTAGAGAACGTGAACCCTCCGCGATCCGGATTGCCTATGAGAAAGTCCGTGACCATAACCTCGACATAAAACTGGTGTCAGCCTTCTATTACCACCGTGCCAACAAGATGAAGTTCTATTTCAGCTCGGAAAACCGTGTGGATTTCCGTGACCTCGTCAAAGACCTGGCACACCTGTTCCATGCCCGGATTGAACTCCGTCAGATTGGAGTTCGTGATGCGGCAGGCATGGTGGGCGGATATGGATTATGTGGTCAGGAGCTGTGTTGCAGCCGTTTTCTTAAAGGATTTGATCCGATCACGATCAAGATGGCCAAGGACCAGAACCTGGCCCTCAATCCCAGCAAGATCAGTGGTTGTTGCGGCCGCCTCTTGTGTTGTCTGAAATACGAACACCATAACTACACAGAGGCTCAAAAAGTCTTCCCACGGATCGGATCAGCGGGACGCTGGGGGGATCGACACCATAAGGTGGTCAGTTTCAACCTCATCAAAGAGACTGTCGGACTCCAGGCCGAGAACCAGGTCCTGGAGATTCCTCTGAGTGAATTCAAGCGCCAGAACCCTGAGTGGAAAAGTGCTCCACGTTTCAGTCAAATGGCATCTCCTTCTGCCCAACCCGCCGTGCATGGACCAAGTGAAGTTGGGGAGGAAGAATCTCCCCCGGAGATAGAGAACGAAGAAGTGTTCCAGCAGGAAGATGAGATCAGTGATAGCCCATGGGGAGATTCCCGGGATTCCTCGCGGAACTCTTTGAGAAACCATCGAAATCACAACAACGGTTCCTCCGATTCACCTGTCCAGTAAACTCACCTCCTTCTGGCTTTTGATTGTTGTGATGAATCCATATACTCCTTGCCGGAATCATCATTTGCGGGGAGCCCAGACGAAGTGGGACTTTTGACAGGCAGGGGAGACTCGGGAAGTGGTTTCCTGCGAGTCTTAAAATACGCATTCGTTTATAAGACCAAGATTGTTGTGGCCTTGGTCGCGACGCTGCTTTTTTCGGTTTTCATGGTGCTCCCGATTGCTCTCATCGCGCCACTCACGAACAACCATTTGGGACGCAAAGAAGGAAATGTATCCTCTCGTGAACTGGTGGTACATCTGAAAGATGGATCATCTCAGCCCCTGGTGGATTATCTCCCAAAACCAGTCTACTCAAAACTGTTGAATGATTATCCGTTTCTGCGTTCTATTCTGGTCAGTGAGAATCATGATGCGCCAAACGTCAAGATGAGCACCAGCGGTATGGTGCTTTCAGCCACGGCGATAAGAGTTCCCGTGACCCCCAATTCCCTGATTGCCTCGACTGAATGGAAAACCATCGAGGATGCGATTCCCGGTCTAAAAGGCAAGGTAGACCATGTAACCCGGCAGGAATCCAGTTTTCACCCGGCTCCACTCTGGGTTTATGCGGTGATTGTACCGATCCTGTTTTTCATTAAAGGTCTGCTTGGAATCATCAGGAATGTGATCCTGGCGAATGTGGCCCTCAATGTGGTCCGGGACATTCAGAATGACCTTTATAAACGAATCCTCAAACAGCCTGTGGCTTTCTTCCGGAGTAGCCGGACAGGTGATCTGATTTCCCGTCTGGTGAATGATGTGACCGTCCTCTCTTCCCAGGTTGTGGGTGTGTTGCAGGATCTCATCCAGTCACCCTTTGAAATTATGGCTGCCGTGGCTACGTCCTTCTTGATCGATTGGCAACTCACACTTACTTTCTTTTTTGTCATTCCTTTGCTTGCGATACCCATGCAGGTCATGAGCCGGAAGATACGTAAAGCTTCCAGGAGAGCTCAGGAGAAACGTGCTGATATCAGCTCAGTCCTGGTCGAAACCCTTACCGGAGTCGAGGTGGTCAAGGCTTTCAACATGGAAGGCTATGAAAATGCAAGGTATGGTGAGGAAACCAGTTCGCTGCTGCGGCGTGAGATGCGAATTCGTAAAGCACGAGCCTACTCGAGTCCTGTCACCGAGCAGATTGCCGCATTTGGCATCGCCGCTGTGATTCTGATCGCTATGTGGAGAATGCGGCAGGATCCCAATGTGGACATTGGGATAATCGGTGCGATTTCGGCGCTGTTTACAGCTACCATCAAACCGATTGACCGCTTCTGGAAAGCTCGTTTTCAACTCGGTGAGATGGCCGAGGCAGGGAAGCGTATCTTCGCGGTCATGGATCGTGAACCCGAGATCAGAGATGCTCCTGATGCGATCCCTCTTCCCAAGGACTGGAGCGAAATACGATTCAAAAGGGTTTCATTTGCTTACTCCGAGGATCCCGTGTTGAAAGACATCTCCTTCACGGTCCACCGAGGTGAGAAGATTGCGATTGTGGGCAAGACCGGTTCCGGAAAAACGACCCTGGTCAATCTCCTGGCCCGTTTTTATGACACCTCATCAGGACAAATCCTCTTCGATGAAGTGGATATCCGCAAGGTTTTCCTTTCCTCCCTGCTGGATCAGATTGGCATCGTGACCCAGCGCAATGTCCTGTTCAATGATACAGTCGCCCACAATATCGCCTATGGCCGTCCGGATGTGACCTTGGAGGAGATCCGGGATGCCGCGAAAGCCGCCTATGCCGATGAGTTCATCAGAGAGATGCCCAATGGCTATGACACGGTGATTGGCGAGATGGGAACTCGGCTTTCTGGGGGCCAGGCCCAGCGCATTGCCATCGCTCGAGCGATCCTCAAGAACCCGCCGATCCTGATCCTCGATGAAGCGACTGCATCCCTTGACACCGCCTCGGAGCAGCTGGTGCAAAGGGCACTGGATAGTCTCATGAAGAATCGGACTACTTTCGCTATCGCTCACCGTCTCTCAACGGTAGTGAATGCGGATCGAATCCTGGTTCTCCGCGAGGGGCGGATTGTTGAAAGTGGTTCTCATTCCACTCTGTATGCCTTGGGTGGTGAATACACACGGCTTTATGACGCTCAGTTTGGCAGGAATGAGGTGCAGACCGATGCCTCCTCCTCGAGTGATCTCCAGAAGTCCTTATTCTGAAGCGAATATCCCTTCTGGCCAATGCAGAGGGATTCCTTGACCCTCAAGTATCTTCAGGAATTCTCCACGTGGCTGTGTTTGCTCTGAAACCTGGTGAGGGGTAAGTTTCCGGTCCAGACACCAGGCCGCCAACAAGCCTGCCGCCTCGCCAATGTTCCACTCCACCGGGTGGAGACGGTAGCAGCCATTGGTGATGTGGGTGGTACCGATATTTTTACAAGCGGCCAGAAGGTTGGTCAGACGGACCGGGATGAGTGCACCAAGAGGAATCTCGAAGGGCAGGGAATCGATGTCAATGTAGTTGTCTCCTCCTGTACTGGGGTGGAGGTCGATCCGGTAGTGACCCACCCCCACGGAGTCCTCGAACCGTAGAGCACGTACATCCTTACCGGTCTTACCTGTTTCTTTCTCTCTCATTTCACGGCCCACATGCTGCTCTTTCACGGTGAATAGAGCCCGTATGCGGCGGGATTCCCGGATGTAGGGATGCTTGGCGAGTCCATCTGTGGTTCCTGTCACATCGGGACATAGTTTCAGTCCCGGCCAACCGGTTCCACCATCTGCACGAGGGGCTTCGGTCTGCATCCAGTAGAAGAGAGAAAGGCTGAGCTGAACAGCTCGCCTTAGGTGGACAACCGCATCCTCGGGAGTTCCTCCGTACAAATTCCCCAACAGATAATCATTCTGTGGCCAGTTCACTAAACAGATGTCGGCGCAGGGTGGTTCCATGGTCAAGTGGCCCGAATACAGTATTCGCCGGTAACGCCAGAGACCTTGGATCTCATTCTTTCCCTCCTGGATGGGATCGAAGGGGTGAGTCCGGTTCTCAAGGGTTACCGGGTGAGTTGTTTGCCAGGAGAGCAATTTCCCAGGCCAGGCTGGAGTAAGGGCAGGGATGTAATCCCGCCAGAAGGAGTATTCCTCTGGACGATTAATAACGTGGTTTTCGCCAGGATGATGACTCATGGCAAAGCAGACCGTAAAGGCCTGTTGGTTTTCCTTTTCAGTTTTTTCAGCCGCGTGGAGTTCTCCTGTCTCGCTTTGAGCTTCAGCGCCGGTCACAAATTCCGCTTTAACCAAGGGCAGCAGATCTCCCCGTTCGGTCGCATCGAGGAAGTAATCCGCAACCAGGATCCGGCTCCCATGTAAGATCTGGTCTTCCAGTTTCACCGATGTGATCCTATCCCCAGTGCAGTCTGCCGCCACTGGGCGATGATTCAGAAGAACAGTCAGTCTCCCCGCGCTTCGCCAGGGAGCGAGCATCTCCTCCAGTACCGAGAGGACCACACGTGGCTCACAGCAGATCCGTGAGACACCCCCCAAGCCGGGATTCAACTTCGGATTATCCATCGCTTCCCTGGTGAGAGGAAAATTACGGCGGTAGTAATCACGGATACCATTCCGCAAGCGTGCATAAGAGGGATTGGCAATGGTCTCAATCCAACGGTTTTCATCAAAAGGAACCGCTTGAGAGGTGGCCTGTCCTCCCAGCCAATCGGTTGACTCGGTGAGAATGACCTGTTTTCCCAATCGCAACGCAGCGAGAGCGGCCGCGCAGCCCCCCAAACCCCCTCCCAGGATAGCCACATCGCACTGAAGTTCTTTCCCGGGTTTTTTCTCTGCAGGAGTTTGAGCAGCCAGTCCGGTCTTGGTGACAAGGAATGCGCTGGCTGTCACAGTCGATTGGATGAAATGCCGCCTTGTAGTGCTCATACGAGAATCTCCTTTCAGCGGATGGATGCGTGTTTCTCAAGAAATTCCCAGATAACTTCGAAGATCCGGATATTCTCGTCAGGTGGGAAATAGGCATGACCACCTCCGGGGACAGTCACCAGGGTATTGATGATCCCCTCCCGGTCGAGAGCCTCATGGAGTCTGACCGCATGGCTGTATGGAACGCTCAAATCGGCATCGCCATGCAGGGTGATCACTGGAGGTATTCCCTTTTTTACATGATTCAGTGGGGATACCTTGTGTGCGATTTCATCAGGATTGGGAAGATCCATGAACCACCGCTGAGCATAATCACGGATATTCGGTCCCTCGAGCATGTCGGCCACATCGGTCACCCCATACCAGTTGATGATGGCTGCAACCGGTGACTGATGGATGGGCACCAAAGGGACTGGAGGCTGAAGGGAAATCTCCTCCTTCAGGTCCATAAAGGCGGCCAGCATCCCACTCATGAGGGCCAGGTGTCCACCCGCTGAAAAGCCAGTGGTGAAGATTCGATTTCTGTCAAACAGGTACTGCTCGCTCTTCTTGAATGTCCAGGCCAACGCTGCCAGGCAATCCTCAACCGCTGCAGGAGCGGGTGCGGTTCTGGCCATCCGATATTCGACATTGACCAGAGACCATCCGCGTACCATGTAGGGAAGTAATCCCCACAGGAGGGCCTCCTCCTTGGTCCCTTCCACCCATCCGCCTCCATGGTAATAAACGACTGTGGGATTCGGACCCTGTGGTTCACGTAACGTGTACAGGTCGAGTTTCAAATCAAGACCATTCACCGTTTTATAGGTGATATTGGGTGTGATCGTGTACCTGTCGAAATAGGCTGTCAGCCACTGTTGTGCATCCATGTTTTTCTCCGTAGGGATTCATTGTGTTTCAACAGCTCCCTGTTTGGGCCAGTCCAGCCCGATTTTCTGCATTGCCGCCTGGAAATCCTGGACCATGGTCTCCCAGGTACACCGGCCAGCTGTCTCGAGTCCACCTGCAATAAGGCGTGCACGAAGCTCCTGATCCAGCAGAACACGCCGTATCGTCCGTGCAAGGGAGGATGGGTCGGAGACAGGGACCATCAGGCAGTTGGATTCCGGCTGGGCATACTGCCTCACACCCACACAGTCAGTCAGAACGACAGGGGTTCCACAGGCCATGGCCTCCAGAGGGGGTAAGCCCAGGCCCTCAAAAAGAGAAGGGAACACAAACAGGTCCAGATCCTGATAAAATCGAGCCATAGCTTCATCGCTGCAGACATCATAGACTTCGACACCAGACGGAAGAGGAGGTGGCCGCCAACTGAAAGTCGGCCAAACAACCACTTTGGCACGTTCATGCAGGTCTTCCAGTAGTTTCCAAGCTGCCAGGAAATCGGCCGTCCCTTTCCTTTTGGTGAACCGGCCGATGATCCCTATCTGGAACTGATCGTTGGTGGGGCGAGGATTCTCTGCACGCGGTTTATAGATATTCAGATCCACTCCTCCTCGCAGGACATGAGGTTCTTTGTCCAGCCCAACAAGGTCCGCGACACCTCCTGAGATATATACCCGGTAATCAGCCAAGGGATACGATCGTAATGCGATCTGGCGGTTCAGAAATCCCCGCCAGCGGGAGCCATCAAACAGGTCGCCCTGCTCGATTGGATCATAGCCTTGTGCCAGGTACAACAAGGGAATATCACGATGATTCTTCCTAATCGATTTTCTCAGAAGAAATGGTGTGGTGGTACTGGAGGCAACCAGTATATCTCCCCAACGGGCAGCCTCATCCAGGAGGAGACGGTAATATCCCAGACGTGAAGTTTTTGGAGAGCCCAGCTGGATGATCTCAACACCTGGATCGACACTAAAAAAAGGTTTTGCTCGATATGCTGGAACTGTGAAACGGACTTGGTGTCCGAACTTGGCCATTCCATTGGCCAGCCGGATGATGAGCCGGACGCCACCAGAGAGGTTGAAACCCAACAAGGGAAAATGGATCTTCATAAAACTGCTTCCCTGTTTCCGATTCCATTGTTCTTTTGGCCTGATTTTTCATCATCGGAAGAGAGGGGTTGTAAGTTGATAAAACAGACCGAAAAGAGGCCCCAAAGCATGGGGTGAAGGGGAAGGCGGTAACGATCCGGCCCTCCTATAATAATTGTGAGCATGACAAAATAGAGTATCGAAACACCGTAAAACAACCCCATCTCCCGCATTTCACGTTTCCACATACACAAGGCAAATCCCACCGCAGGTCCCAGGAAGTAGAGCAGGAAAGAGACAAGCCTGCCTGACAGGTTCAGGAGAAAAGCTGTGTCATTCCATTTTCCTTGTGATGAATGGCTGTAGCCACGTGACCGCCAGCTTTCATCACCTGTCCACCTGGCCATGAATCCATGAAGCGGGGAGGGAACAGTAAAAAGATTGATGAGGTTACGCACCATCCTCTTGATGAAAAGGAAAGGGTGTTTCCGGATGGTATCAATAGCGATTGCCTTCATCAGGCCAACCGCCTCGAGGTTTGAAATCTGCATCCCTCGACGGATTTTCCAGTACGCCTCGGTTGCGGTTACACCATCACTCTGCACGATCATTTCCCGGGCTTGAGCAATTTTTGGATTCATTGCGAATTCCTCTGTTGTTGGACTGGAGACCTGGTCGATCATCATCCAAAGGAGGTTGATTCCATGAGCGGTATCTGTTCCGAAGTAGCCCGCCTGGGTCCAATTCCGGATAGACCACGAGACGGTGGGGATACTCAAGCCTGCCAGGAACAGAATTGCCACCAGGATGATCTTTTTCCCCTCCCGGAGGTGACTGCCAATGAAGGGTATCACCACCAGCCAGTAGTATTTGTAAATGGGCTTGACGAGTGTGGTGATGCCGCAGGTGAAACCAAATAAAAAAAAATGGCCAGCACCAGTCAGTCGAAATGCCCTTACTCCAATATAGAGGCTTAAAGCCACCATCATGAGCAACATGCAGTCGGGAGTCAGAAAGACACTGTAATAGACCGCCCACAAATCAAAGGTGGCCAACCAGGCCGCAGGATACATGGCTTGAGTCCCAAAGGCTTTACCGGCTGTTATTCCGATCAGGATGACCGTCAGGGTTGAATAGACAACCTGCAACATCGCCTTGACCCAATCACTCACTTTGGGAGAGAAACCCAACTTTTCAATCACAGCCCAAGTCGATATGAAAAGGGGCATCCGAAAGGTGAAAGGTTCGAGAGACCTGTCAACGGGACTGTAATAGACAAAGCGATGATTATCCGCAAGCAGCTGAGCAGCCTCCCGGTAACCATTGGTATCGGTATGGAAGAATGGACCGAGGTAGATCAACACTCCGATACGGAAGAGAAGAGCCAGGGTGATGATGGCTGGCCAGGAACGGTAAACCATGAATCGATACTAGGAAGAGCGAATTGATGTTGTCAAGGAATCACTGGAGATAGACCACTGACTGATGTACTTTCTCCATGGGAGACGGGTCTTGACCACCCCTCAGACCAGCCGGATGCTTCCATGGACCATGTGGACGTGGTGAGTGACCAAGTGGGAGTGAGGTGCCCATCCTCTTTTTCCTCGACCATGATTCGCCCGGAGGAACGACAGACAATGAACCTGATGAGAACACTCCTGATGATCATTCCCTTTCTATTAGGAGGAACATTCATGCCTTCAGCATCTTCCTTGGAGATCCGCCAGTTGACCAGGGACCCCCGTAACCATGACCTCGATAACAACCAGAACTTTTCCACCGACAGTCAGTGGCTTATCTACGATACCCGGAATCCCGGTATCGATATGAGTAAAAAGATCGAAAAGGTCCACATCGAAACCGGCGAGGTGGTTGTTTTATATGATGTGGAGAAAGGGGGGAATGGAGCGGTCAATGGGGCTGGAGCTGCCAGCTTCTCGCCCAGGGATGACCGGGTTGCTTTCATTCATGGGCCCTGGAGAGCGGATGGATTACCCTATGACTTCACCCGCCGGCGCGGTGGACTGGTCTCAGGTTTGGATGGTGGAGGTTTTGCCTTCGCCGATGCCAGGGACATCACCCCCCCCTTCACACCGGGTGCGCTCCGTGGAGGCACCCATCGTCACGAATGGGATGGGAGTGGAGAATGGCTGGGATACACCTACAACGACTATCTGATGAAAAATCTGGGAACTGACCTGCGCACCATTGGGGTGACCCGCCTTGGAATGCCGGTGCATGTGCCTGGCGCCAACAGCTCTCAGTTTGAGGGCGATGGGCTTGGTTTCTCTGTTCTTGTGGTGCGTGTGGTTCCTGAACCAAGGCCTGGAACTGATGAGATCTCACGGGCGGCCAGTGATAGTTGGGTGGGGCTTCAGGGATACAAATCCGTGAGTGGTTCGATGCAGCGTGCACGCGCCTTTGTGGGAACCCTCAAAGATTCATCCGGTAATAACCTCGATGAAGTTTTTATAGTGGATATTCCAGAGGACATCACAATCCCTGGCGAATATGGTCCACTTGAGGGAACTGAATCCACCTTTCCCGCACCCCCCAAGGGGTGTTCTCAGAGGCGGCTGACATGGACTGAGAAGTGGCCTCATCCTGGTGTAATGGGCACCTGCTGGTCCAGTCCGGATGGGAACTGGATCACCTTCCTCGCCAAAGACAAGGATGGGACTCAGCAGATCTTCGCGATTTCTCCCAACGGGGGGGAACCCTTGCAAGTGACTGCTGTAGACGAGGGAGTCGAGTGCTCTCCAAGATGGTCTCCCGATGGGACCACGCTGGTGTCGATCACACGCTCCGGAAGCATTTTCATCACCGATGCATTGGTAAACAGGCCTGGGTGGAAACCTTGGCAGATCACCAAGCTCACTTCCGATCACCCTGGCAAAGATGCCCCCATCAAGCCAGTTTGGTCGATGGATGGAAAACTCATTGCTTTCAACCAGCTCATCAGAGATGGAGGCAAAGAATACCTTCAGGTTTTTGTGATCGACATGGGGATATAAATGGAGCTTGACTCCACATGAAGGGCCATTTATATTAGTGACTATAAATGCACTAGGAGGGATATCAATATGGCGGCCGCGCCCAGTGACAATGGAAAACATTCAGCAATCGATTTGGCCATCACTCAAATTGAGAGAACTTATGGAAAAGGCTCCATCATGCGGATGGGTGACAAAACCCAGGAGAAGGTACCGGTGGTGAGCACAGGATCCATCTCTCTCGATCTGGCCTTGGGAATTGGGGGTATCCCGCGTGGGCGAATTGTCGAAATCTTCGGCCCGGAATCCTCAGGCAAGACCACCCTGGCCCTGCAGATCATTGCCGAGGCACAGAAACTTGGCGGGCAGGTGGCCTTCATCGATGCTGAGCACGCCTTGGATGTTCATTATGCCCAGAAGCTGGGAGTGAAGGTCGATGACCTTCTGGTTTCACAACCCGATACCGGTGAGCAGGCTCTGGATATTGCCGAAACCCTGATCCGTACCAACTCGATCGATGTCATCGTGGTGGACTCGGTGGCCGCTCTGGTACCAAAGGCCGAGATCGATGGAGAAATGGGCGACACCCATGTCGGTCTCCAGGCGCGTCTCATGTCTCAAGCCATGCGCAAGCTGACTGCTGTGCTGAACCGGTCGCGTACCATCGCCGTGTTCATCAACCAGATCCGGGAAAAGATCGGAGTCATGTTCGGCAGCCCGGAGACCACTCCAGGGGGACGTGCGCTGAAATTTTACGCCAGTATCCGTCTGGATATCCGCCGTGTCGCCAGTATCAAGGACAAGAATGACACCATCGGTAACCGGGTAAAGGTCAAGGTTGTCAAGAACAAGATGGCTCCTCCCTTCCGTGAGGCTGAGTTCGACATACTTTTCGGTGAAGGGATCTCCAAAACCGGCGACTTGATCGACCTTGCCACCCAACAGCGGGTCATCGAGAAAAGCGGCACCTGGTTTACCTTTGGTGATGACCGTCTGGGGCAGGGACGTGAGAATGCACGCCGTTATCTCAATGAGAATCCTGAAGTCGCCAGACGAGTGGAGGAGCAGCTTCGTGAACGACTCGGGATCGTGGGAGGAGCCGCTTTACCCTCATCGGGAGATGAGATCGAGGAAGAGGTGGAGGAATAAACCCCCGATTCAGGTGAATATTGAGTAGTCCAATTCCGGGAGTTGAGATAGAATTCAGGTGGCGGGGAGACCAGAGCCTTCCCCGCCAGGTGGTCTATGGTTCCTTCATCTCAATCGAGAAGGAGTAGGGATTTCCAGGTGGTCTCTCTCCTGTTCATGTTCTTAGGCTGTCTGCTTTTTATACCCGGTACAGTCGCTACGGTTGTGATCACTGAAATTCATTATGATCCGGAGGATGCTGATTTTACCGCTGGGTCCCTCCGCGAGTTTGTCGAGATTTACAACTCAGGCCTGAATACTGTTGATCTGGAAGGCTATTCGATTTCCGGCGGGATCGAGTTTACTTTTCCTGATGGTGCCCAGATCTCACCAGGCGCATATTATGTGGTGGCACGCAATCCATCCCATTCCAAATGGGCTGGGATGCAGGGGAAGGTATTTGGTCCTTACGAGGGGAAGCTTTCCAATGGTGGTGAAGAGATCCGATTGGAAACCCCCGATGGCTCGGTGGTCGAAGAGTTGGAGTATGATGATGACCACCCTTGGCCTACGGGTGCGGATGGCTACGGTTCTTCCCTGGAACGAATCTCCCCCAGCATGCCGGCGGAGGATCCCCATTCCTGGCGGGCCTCTCTGAACTATGATGGAACCCCTGGTGCGGCCAACAGCGTGGCTGGAACTCCCCCCTATCCTCTCTTGCTCTCGCACCAAATTGTGCCTGCAACTCCCAGTTCATCCGATCTACCGGTAGTACTTGTCTGCTTGGACAATACCGGGACGATAAATGGAGTCACCCTCCGCTATGAAGTCTGGAGAATGCCTGTCTCCTCGTATGGATCACCCACTCTCAAGACAATGGCGATGCAGTTTCACAGTCAGGATATCTCCTCGATCACCTATGAAGCTCAACTCCCGGGTTTTCCTTCTCAATCACTGATTCGATTCAATGTGAAAGTGGATCTGAATGGGGGGGATCCTCTTTATCTTCCACACCGTGCGGAGCGACGCCCCTATGAATCTTTTTTCATTTATGACAATGAGGTGAGTTCCGCTCTTCCGATCCTATGGAAATTCAAACCGGGAACCACCCTCTTAACAGAAGTCTCAATGCCTGTTTCAGGGGTTGTCATCCACGAGCCTGGTACGCCTTTTCCCACCAATTACGATGGAGCCTTTGTGGAGTCTTCACGGAATGGGGAAAAGATCCGGTTCATCAAGGGAGAGGAGTACCATGGGAATGGGACTCTGAACTTGATTCCTGAACGTCCCGAACCGGGACTGACTGCCGGAATCAGCGCTCCCCATCGTGAAGACCTCTCTTTCTGGTATTTCGAGCAAATGGGGGTCTTGGCACCACGAGCGGATTGGTTCAGGGTGATTGTTCCGCCCTCGGGCACCAGCCCAACCCAGACTCAACAACTTGGTATTGAGCAAATCAACGAAGATTTTCTCGAAAGGATGAACAGAAATCTCGAGGGAGTCTTATACAAACGAAATTATGTGAATCCCAAGTGGGAACCGCATATGAACAAGGAGCTGGGAACCACTTCGATTTATGAACTCCAGAATGCGATTCAGACAACAGATCCGGTTGAGCGTCGCGATGTCATTGAGTCGAGCCTGAACTACCAGACCTTCTTGAATTACTCGGTGGCTTCCATGTTGTTGACTAACTGGGATGGTTATCACAACAACCATTGGATGTACAAAGGACCCGGTACGGAAGATCAATGGGAAATTCTGCCATGGGATCAGGATAAAGCCTGGGGTTATACCGATACGGTTTCGTTTTACACGGAGTTTCCCCTGACTTATCCGATTGACGGTTTTTCATCAGGGGTGATTCGTAGTCCTGGCCCTATCCTTTCTCCTCTTCATATGGACGAGACCTTTTATCTTCAGTTTCTCTTATGTTTAAGAGCGGAGCTCGACAACACCTTCACTCCAGCAGTGATATACCCGCAAATCGAGTCATTACGCAGTCTCCTCCTCGGTGACCTGACACAGCTGGAATCCTTCATCGGGAAGACGCGAAATGAAAGACGTAGCCAGATCAATCAAGCCTATGACACGATAAGCGCTTACATCACCGCACGCCGTGCTTTCCTGCTGGACCAGCTTGCGGGGTATGATCCCGATCTTTTTCCTCCACTTATGACATCAGCTTCTTTTGTTCGTGGTGACCAACTCCTCCTCACCTTCGATAAGGGGCTCGATAAGGTGAGTGCAGAAACTGAAGGAAATTACGCCATCATCCCCGGCCCAATCGTTCCCTCCACAGCTGTGGTTGAGGGTTCCACTCAAGTGCTTCTTACCTTCCCGGAAAGGCTCGCAGGAGACACAGATCACCAGGTCAGTGTTGTGGGGGTGAAAGATGCCTCGAATGGGAATCCCATCATTGACCCACAGTCAAGAATCGTTTCATATAAAATACCTCGCATTTCAATCAGTGAAATCCTTTATGATAACCGTGGTGATGACATCGAGTGGGTCGAGATCCACAACACGGGATCTGCACCGATCGACATCTCGGGATGGTACCTGACAGATGATGATGTCTATCCAGCGCAAGGGGAAGGGAAGGTCCTCTTTCCTGAAGGGACGATCCTTGATGCCGGTGAATACGCGGTCGTCAACATCTGGGGGCGTCCGGACTTCAGTTCATGGCTCTTTCATCCAAGTATCCGGATCATCACTCCCATTGTTCTGGAGACAGGTGCGCTTTCAAATGGCGGAGACAACCTGGCCCTTTTTGATGCGGCCGTTGGAGGGGCGCTTGTGGATGGTTCTCTCTCAGTGCAATATCCGGATTTGTGCACAGATGGGGAATCGCTTGAGAAGATCGATGGAGATTTCCCATGGGGGAATTCTGAGATGATCCATTACAATTTCCGCAAGGCGGTTGTTCAGTTTGGTTTCACTACCGGAATTGGCTCAACAGGGCACCTGCTGAGTGAGAAAGGATCACCCGGACGTGAGAACGGAACGGAGATTCCGCTCTCAGTGAGTGCCTGGCATCTGTACTAGGTTTTATGGGAGGTTCGTTTTTTCCTGAAGGGTCATGTTCATGTCAGTCTAATCGTCATCCCCCTACGATTCCAGATTCACTTCCAGTAGATTTTGTTTCAATCAACAAATTGGGAGTTCTATCATGTCCGTCCGTGTCCGCTGTGCCCCCTCTCCGACAGGTTACCTGCACATAGGGGTGACACGCACTGCTCTTTTCAATTATCTCCATGCCCGCCACACAGGCGGCAAGTTCCTGATCCGCATCGAGGATACTGACCGTGAACGCAGTAAGGAAGAATATACAAAATCTATTCTGGATGGTTTTGCCTGGGTCGGGATCACCTCAGATGAACCTCCGATTTACCAGAGTCAAAGGCAGGATTATTACCAGAGCCTTTATGACCAGCTGATTCGTGATGGGAAAGCCTATTACTGCGATTGCTCCAAAGAACGGCTCGATGATCTGCGGGAGCGTCAGCAGGCCAAAGGCGATAATCCCCGTTATGACAACCACTGCCGGGAACGGAAGGATGTCAGTCCGAAGGGAGCTGTGATCCGGTTGAAGACTCCTGCGGATGGGGTTGTGGTAGTGGATGACCTGATCTATGGAACCATGACTTTCGAGAACTCCGGGACGGATGATTTTGTCATCGCCAAAAGTGATGGAACTCCCACGTACCAGTTCGCCGTGGTGGCGGATGACCATGCTCAGGGAGTCACCATTGTGATCCGTGGCAATGACCTGATGCCGAGCACGGCCAAACAGATTCTGCTTTTTGAAGCTTTGGGTTGGGATGCGCCGCGTTATGCTCACTTGCCAATGATCCTCGGTACCGATAAACAGAAACTATCCAAGCGCCATGGTGCTACCTCGTTGTTGGCTTACCGTGCGATGGGATACCTCCCGCAAGCCATGTGCAATTACCTGGTCCGCCTTGGGTGGGCGCATGGTGACCAGGAAGTCTTTCAGATGGAGGAGATGATCGAGAAGTTCACCATCGAGGCGATTGGTAAATCACCAGCGGTCTTTAATCCCGAGAAGCTGTTGTGGTTAAATGGTGAACACATCCGTCTGCTCTCGGTAAGTGAACTGACCGATGCCTGGATAAACCATCTGGAGCACCTCGAAGGAGACAGGGTTTACCTTGAGGCGGGCCCGGGAGTGCCTGAATCTTTCCCCGAGGTTCCCGATCTTGCCCTGTTAAAAGCCCCTGAAAATCGTGGATGGGTCGAAACCCTTGTGTCAGCATGCCAGATACGGAGCAGTACCCTGGTCCAGTTGACAGATTGCACTCGTCCTTTCCTGAGCACAAGCATCGAGTATGACCCAAAGGCGGTAGCCAAGCTCTTTACACTGGAAGCACGTAAGCCATTGGAGGAGGTCCGGGATTGGATCGAAGCCAATGATCCGCTTCCCGGTGAGGAGGCAATCCACGGGTTTTTCGTGGAGGTCTCCGAAAGGCTGGGAATGGGCCTCGGAAAAGTGGCTCAACCGGTACGACTGGCTGTCACAGGACGGACATTCTCTCCACCCATCAATTCCACTCTGGCAATCCTGGAAAAAAGTGTGGGAAGGGAAGCGCTTCTTGCGAGACTCAACGAGGCTCTCTCGAGATGTCCATCATAAAAAAGGTTGTCAGACTGTCTTGCTGGTTCACACCTTCAGCCCTAATCCTAGCACCCTTCGGCAATAATCCAGGCTTCGTTCGAGATCGAAGGCTTGTTTCAACTGTTCGTTTTCCTTGGGAGTGCTTCCGGTGGGAATGCCTTCGGGAATCACTGGTGGTTTCCCACGTTTTGCCATGCGAAGAAACTTTGCGAAGTCTTTAGCGCGGGTCTCTGGATAGGCCTTCCACAGGTCATCCTCGAGGTAATTGAACTCACGTGGACCACCGGAGATGATTTCGAGAATGAAGGTCACATCGGGGCAAAGCTTTTCAAACCGATCCACATACGCCAACCAGTCGACGTGACCATCACCATGGTCGGTCCATTGCACCGCTGCACCTTTCTCTGTTTCCCAGACCGCGCTGTCCCGCATCCCGGTAGTGGCTGCATAAGGTCCGAGAACCTCCAGGTTGGTCATCGGATCCTCAAGGACCCAGGTCGCATTCCCCGAATCCATTGTAGCCCCCACAAAGTGTTTTCCTGCCGATTCGATCAACTCAGCCAATTCCCAGGCCTGCATATCTCCCGCGTGATTCTCAATCGCGATCTTGACTCCCGCCTCGACCGCCTGTTTTTCCCCTCTTTTTAGGACCTCCAGCATGGAAGCCATATGGGTTCGGATACCCCCATCGCGAAGCCGGTCTCCGCCATGCCCCAGATAACAACGCGCCACCGGCGAACCGAGAGCCTTGGCCACTCGAAGAAGAAGGGAAAGGTGCTCATCTGCAGTCCCGTAGTTGTTTTTAAAGGTTTCCGAGGTTGGGCAGATGCTGACCGTACCCACCTGCAGGTCGATACCAAGACTCTCTGCCTTGGCCTTCAGGCTCTGCAAGTACTTCTCCTCGAAACTCTCGTATACTCCAAGATCCGAACAAAGGATGGCATCCACCTTGAGCCTGGCTCCATAATCGAGCAGCTGAGATGCGTTCCAACCATAGGCTCGAACTGAAAAATTATCGAATCCCAGCTTTATGTTGTGATTCCTTGCCGGTTTGTCTTCAGATGAATGGACAGGGGAAATCCCATGTCCCAAGACTACAGAACCAGCAGTAGCGGCCAGGGCCAGAGAAAAATTACGGCGGTTACATGTACTCAATGGGTTCGGCACGAGTCTCTCCGAGGTCAGGCAAATGTATCGCCATGGTGGGATAGGTTTTCATCAAATGCAACACCTCAAGGATTTCCTGTGTCTTCTGCGGCGAAATGGGTGTTTCAATGATAGAGAGAGGGAATGAAATACCTTTATAAATACTATTTTGAAAAATAATTCAGAATTGAATAGAAGGTAGTGGACATAAGTCTATACTCTCTGGTATGATTTGATTCTGCCGATACTGAAAACAGGCGGGAGCCGATGAATTTGTCTGGGGAGAATGTGAGATGAAAAAAGTAGCCTTAGCCAGTCTGATCTTGATCCTCATTGGACTTATGGGGATGACCGCATTTGCAATCGACCTCATGCCCAAACTGGGAGGTGGAGGTCCAACTCCCAACGGCTTGATCTGTCCTTATTGGCTGATGAGTGAGGGAAGCCAGGTCGGCTACCGTGTTAAGGTAGTCATCAATGAACAAACCATTGCCACTATCAAGAAGCCCGGGGAAACCATGGAAGTCTCCAGTTACCTCCGGCGCGGTCTTAACACCATCAAGTTCACCGCCATCGATGATGAACGGCGTGCCTCGAAGGTTGCCCCCAATTCGGTTTTGAACATCATCATCGGCCCTGAATACAAACGGACACCCGTCGGAGCGTTTGGAAATTATACCATCGAGCTGCGCGAGAAGACTGTTCACTATATGCGGACAGCTGTGCACCGTGCTGGTGAGAGTGTTGTCGAAATGCGATTTACGTTGAATGACAATCCCAATCCCGCCAAACTTCAACGCAAGTATGTGCTTTATTCAGATGGCCGTTTCACAGGACACATGATCCAGGTTTCCGTGAATGGAGTTCCGGTGGTAGATATCATGTCACCCGATTTCCATTGCGACCTGAATCCTTTCCTGGTCAAGGGAGCCAATGAGATTTCTTTCAATTCGATTGTTCTGGATGGATATCCTTTCACAGCATCTGACCGTGAAGTTTTCAAAGAGGATGATGGCATCGAGGTAGGGATTGGAGTGGCCGGAGAGTTTGATCCTGTGACTTTTGATGAACCTGTTCGCCAGCTCATGAAAACCAACCAGCGTTTCACCCAATCCGGAGCACGGGACCAGGCGGAGCCGGGAGAAAAAGTCACCTTGATGGCGGAGTAGATGAATCGTGTGCAGGAGTTTTGACTCCGCGAGGAAGGTCCAGATCAGCTGGCCCAGGAGTTGAACTCCTGGGCCATGGCCTTCTGTGGGAGTTGTACTCCCACGGGGACAAATAGGGTTGTAACACATGGCGGAGTTCAACTCCGCCCGAAGGGTTCCACCCATGAGAACATCTCGTGGGCAAGCTGATTTCGATGAACTTCTAATGTTCAATCGATTTCCTGTGAGCCTCCAGGTCATACCCCTGCTCACGAAGATGAGTAATTACTTCGCGCTCACCTGCCAGAACTTCATCCACCGCTTTAGGCAATTCGTCGAGTATTTCTTTCGGGATCGAGACCACCCCATTACAATCAGCGTGAAGGATATCCCCTGGGTGCACTACCAACCCGCCGACTTCCACGGGGACCTGTGCGACTCCCACATCGATGTGTCCATGAGACACCACCACATGCTCACTCCACACTTTCATCTTCATCGCGTAAAGGGCTTCCAGGTCACGTACTGCTCCATCGGTGATGATGCCCCTTGCTCCCAGAACCTGGACCTGGGTGCCCACAATCTCACCCCAATGCGAAGACCAACCTTTGCGATGGCAACAATCCTTAACCACGCAGATGACCGGTTTGGGAGACAGGGCTATAGCCTCCAGCCATCTGAAACGCTCCTTCGGATCCGGAGGATACTTTTCGTCATACTCAACAATGGTACAGGTGACTGCATGCCCGATTTCTCTTCCGAGGTCGGGAAACCGGCACTGGATCTGAGGGCCCATATATCCCTCACGCCGTGAACGGACTTTAAACCTTTCGATGGCATTTGAGATCGTGGGGCTGTCTGCCGCAAGAAGCTGTTCGATCAGTTTTTGTGTGAGTTCATTCGCCATTGGACCTCAACCTCCGTGAAAGCATGATTTCAAAGGGAGCTGTGTTCCCTCGGGTTGTCCCGGTGCCGTCATCATATCCGCCGCGGGTATTCTCCATCCCCTGATCCAGCCTACAATCACCATTCAGTTTCCAAATTCCCAAGGAGTCATAATCTATGACCTTTCGAACAACACACTTGGCTTTAGTTTTTTTGGTGATGATTATTCCGATTATAGCGTTAGCGGAAGGAGAGACTACCATGCCCATCCGGATGCCGGAAAACCTCCACAAAGGGGAGCTTGTGAGCTATCCAGGGGCATGGGCATTCCAGATCCCACGTGCGGGGATCATTCTGGTGACTGACCAGGAGCTGATTGACCTGGGAGATCCCGACAAGCAGATCAACCTGACTTTAGGGGGGCCGCCAGATATGAAAAGCCTTCGACAGGTCTGCGAGAATGCCAAAGCGAGTGGCTGCCGGACCCTGATCCTCGCTTTCGACCATTTCTTCAGCCAGTACCGTCCCGGTCAGGGGGACAAACCCAGGACACTTTATCCTGATATGCCGGAGTACATACAACGAATTGCAGGTATCAGTAAGTTTGCCGCGGAGTATGGCTTGGGACTCGAGTTGAGTTTACTCAATCCGCTTGAAATCGGACCGGGCTATCAAAACGAAACTGGTGAGTCAGGCAAGTGGCTTCATTACCGTAAGGGATTACGCGATCCAGGCACCGGTAAGTTCAGCGTGGAGCTGTGGCGGCAACTCAAATGGGCCGCGAATAAAGGACCAGTCGCTATTACCGATGCGGGAGTTCGAGTGTTTGCCTTCAAAGAAAGAGGCATTCACAGTACCCCTTATCGTGTTGCCGACCCCAACTCGATTGTGGAACTCAAAGAGGGAGTGGAAGTCGAGATTCTGGGGAATCGTTCCGAGCAATTCGAGCGGATCCGTATCCATGGCGCGGGGCAGACTGAATTGGGTGACCTGAATCGTGTCCTGGCGGTGCAAGTCTACAAGGTTCCGGAGATGGACTATTTCAGCGATCAGGCCATGCCATACCTTACCAGGCTGATTGACCGGTATGCGGATGCGGGTATCAAACTGAACGCGCTCTATTCGGATGAAGCGCATATTCAACAGGACTGGTCCTATTTCCGTCACCATGATCATGGTGAGTTTGCGCTTCGTTATGTCTCCGATGGATTTGCACGCAAATTCGCTGAAAAGTATGGCGAAGAGTATGCCGATTTCGCGAAGTACATGGTCTATTTCTGTTATGGCCAGGAGGACTTTGCGAATGACCTTTCCGCCAAGGAAGGGGTGATGCATGTCTTTGGTGAAAGTCCTGAGGATATCCAGCGTACCGCTCTTTTCCGCGCCCGTTACTATGACCTGTTGCAGGATGGTGTGGTCGATCTCTTTGTGAAGGCCAAGCATCATGCGGAGGAGCGGATGGGATACCGCCTCGAAGCCCGTGCCCATGCCACCTGGGCCGAAAGTCCCACCATCGACTACTGGCGTACCGGGCAGGAGAACCTCCGGAGAAACCAGTATGAATACACATCCAACTTTGTCTGGTCCAACACGGTTCACCAGGCTGCCGCTGCCTGCATGGACTATTTCCGTTGGGGCGATTTCCTGACTGGTAATGGTAATGATCACGCCGAGGGAGGCTGGCTGGACCGGAACTACTTTGCACAGGCCCTTGCCTGTTCAACAGGTCTGCTCAATGAGATTCCCTATTCCTATGCGGCCCACTGGGGGATGCCGGGTGAAACCTCTGCACGACGGACCAACATTGTGAATACCTTCGGTACAGCTGGCTCTCCTCTCTTTGGAATGGTCCAGGACATGCAACACCGTGAGGTGGAAGTCTTGATGCTTTATCCGTTGGACCTGGTGGCAGTGGAGGAGCGATTTGGAAGTTGGATGACCCAATATGGTTATGCCGATATGATGACCCAGGCCAAGCTTCTGGAACGAGGGAAGGTGGTTAACGGGGCCATCGAGCTGGGTGGAAGACGGTACACCACCCTGGTAACGGTCTTCGAGCCATTCCCGCGCAAAGGGCTTCTTTCACTGATGAAGGAACTGGCAGAACAAGGGGGCCGGGTGATCTGGTCGGGCCCTCCACCTGTACTTGGTTTTGAGGGTGAGGATGCCCTATCCGGTTGGAAGGACCTCTTCGGAGTTGAGTACTCCCCGGGACAGACTCAGGGAATCATGGCTCCCGGACGGCAAGTGGTTTTCTCCGGTCCATTGGCGAAGGTCCCGCCACAAGTCATCCTGACAGATTTCCTGGTGGACAGGATCTACCCTGTGTCAGCACGTGAGGGAACAGAGGCTGTCGCAACCACCCAGAATCGGATCGTGGGGACCCACCGAAAGGCCGGGGTGAAAGGCAGTCTGACATACCTGGGATTCCGTCCACGGGATGATCAGGCCGCCAGCTTAGGTTATGAGACAAGGACCTGGTTTGAGGTCCTTGACAACCTGGGGGCATACCCGCCTTCAGGGAAGTTTGAGAGCATGAATGATAACACCGAACATCTCTCCAGGACAACTGAATACCTTGCCTGCCGATTCCCTAATGGAGCCATTGCGATTGCCCGCCATTTCCGTGATTACGAGGAGGGATGGAGTGGTGGTTTCGCACGAAACGCGGAATCAGATAAGCGGATCCTCGCTGAGCACCCTCTTCCCTCCAGTGAAATTAACCTGAAGGGATTCAAGGTAAGTGGTCATACCGTGGATTTTGAGGGTGATGGAGCGGTTTCATTCCGTATCGATGGAGAAGGAAACCTGATTGCATTTGCAGGGAGCCAGTGTCATTCCATCTTAGTGGATGGAAAGTCGACTGCTTTTGCGGATCAGAAAATCGGACAACTGGCCTGGGCACCAATCCCTGAGGAACGCCGTGTCCCCGGTGGAGCAGTTCTGCAAGTGATGGTCTATGGCACGGGGAAAATCGCTGTTCCGGTTCCCGGTCAGACTGGAATGACACTCATTTCAGAGGGATCTACTCCAGGAAGCCGTGGAATCGAAATTCCTTGTGTTATAGAAGATGCGGTTTTGCGGTTTGAGGTGACTCCTCAAATCCAGGGTCGTTGGATGTACGGGATCCCCAAGTAAAGCCGTGATAACAAGATGGGACGGGAGAGGTGATCGTACTCCCGTCCCAATTCACGCTTGTTTACTTGCCCGGTGGTGGTGCCACCGGCATTGGAGGCATCATCGGGGAGTAGGGACGGCTTTGTGGGGGTGGCGGCTGCAGCTTCCTCCATTGGGAATAACCGTAATAGACCGCACCGGCAAGAAGGACAAGGACCACAACAAGCATCACCACATTATTTTTCATGGCTGGCGGAACCTCCTACAAGAAAGACCAAGGTTGAGCAGGAGTCTCCACAATTGGAGACAATCTTTCAGACAAAGGAACAATACCGCCATCTTTTTCAGATGGGAAGCACCCTCTCTCCTTAAACCGGTTGACCCTTGCCTTCACGGATGAGAGACCAATCGACACTAACCGCCAGCAGGCAATCTCGATCTCAACTCGTTCCAGATCCGCCTGGTATCACGCTTGATCCAGGTATGGCTCCAGGACATGAGGTTCATGAAGGTGAGATAGAGGAGCCCAAACAATACGGCCTTAATAACTCCGCCACTCCATCCCCCGGGCAAAGATGCAACCCACCCGCGCTCGATGGGCCAGAGGAGGCCATTTCCGACCAGAAATCCTGTCACCAGTTGAAGCAGGGTTGCCCACCCTTTGCCCGGATTTACCAGTCTGCAAACACAACCCCACGGGTAGCAGGCAACCAGGCCGTTTGTCAGGACTGAGACCAAGGCGACACTTTCGATTCCGTATCCCAGGCGGATCAGGATCACATTTGCCCCGACATTCAGAATCAGGCTCAGGATAACCACCTTTGCGAGATATGTTTGACGGTGAATCGAAACAAGAAAATCGGTACCCAGTGGTACCAGAGCCAGTAAAGATGCTCCAATGACCAGGACCTGGCTGCTCAGAACTGCCGGCAGGTATTTGGGGAAGCCGGTCCGGTAAAGGGGGTCAATAAAAAAGGCACAAATGGAAAAGGCCAGTGGGAGGATCCAGGAGAGTGTTGTTGCCGGTTCCCAGACGATTCTGGCGACCAGACTCGCATCGGATGTTTCCCCCATCCGTTCATTCAACCGTGGATTGAAAACACGGCTCAGTGATTCCGGTAACATCTGCAGCACGGAAGCCAGGGTGATTCCCATGAAGTAAAGACCGGTAGCTTCGCTTCCAAGCAGCGAAACTGTCACGATCCGGTCAAAAGTGGTACCCATCATGTAGGTCCACCACACCAGAGTGATTGGGAAACCGATTGCAATGAGCTGGTTAATCCGGCGAAGGTGGAAGGTTGGATACATGGGGGGGCAACGGCCATGGGCCAGCCATGAGGAGATCAGGGTGATGGTCCATTCCGCTAACAGGAATCCAAGACAGACTCCAGTCACTCCACCCATCCATGCCCCCAAAGGAAGGAACACCAGGTACGCCGCTCCACGGATCCCACGGAGAAGTCCCGCTTGCTCGAAGAGATGGCGTGTGGTGAATCGGTCAAAGTGGAGGGTTCCGATGGTGGCTCCGGCGACTGTTATGAACATGAAAAAAGCGGGCAGTGCAAATTGTGAAATCTGTGAGGCGGGTGCGAAGAAGATTCCTGCAAGTAACAGGGCGGTTCCAATGAGGACAAAAGCAATGGAGGAGGCCCATGCCATCCCCAAAGAGAGGTTCTCAACCTCTCTCGCACCATTTTCATCTCCCATGCCACGCAAACGGGGAAACTCTTTCCGGTATGCTTCGAGAACACCTAAGTGGTTGATGGTGCCATAGACATAGATGAGACGGAGTGTTGAAAAAATTCCCAAGCGACTGGGCCCCAGAATATTCGCTACAAGGAAGGTAGAGATCATCCCGAATAACCGGGCGATCCCCATACCAGCCACCATTGAGAGAATATCGAGGAGAATACTCCGATGATTGGCTACGCCTGATGGCTTATCTTTAAGATTTACCGAAGCTTCCGTAAGATCTTCGCGGTTAACATCCAACGTAGTTCTCCCCTGGGAGGAACATCTGGAGATATCAAATCCACCCTTGCTACCCCGCTTTTCGAAAGCGCAATGTCTCCGGCTGAAGCGCCGGAAATCAATCGCGCCACCCAATCACCCAACTGGGGTTGGTGCCCGACAATGAACAGGTTCAGGTCCGGTGGAAGCTTTGCGAGGGCTAGAAAGAGTTCCTCGGATTGACTGACAAAAGCTAATCCACGTTTTTCCTCCATTTCGGGAACTGCAAGCTCCGTACGAATAATTTCGGCGGTTTCCACCGCTCGTATCAGAGGACTGTGCCAGATGAGATCTCCACCTACCTTCAAATTCTTCAGACCTTTACAGACCTCAATTGTGGTGGTTTTGCCTTTAGGTGTGAGCGGCCTCTCATCATCGGTCTCAATCCCATTTTCCCCAATCTGATATGCTTCCCCATGACGGAAGATATAAAGGGTTGCCGCCACTGGATCCAACTCCTTCCTGTCATTTAATGTAATTATTACCCTTGGTTTCGGTTATTTTGATCGTTTACGTGTCTTTGAAATTATCAGCCCAAAGATCCAACCATATACACAAATTTTGCACTGTAAGAAGGAAAATGGAACTCTCAAGGCCTGATCAGAGAGGGTGAAGCAGGATGTGGAGAATCTGTGGGAAACCCGTTCTTTTCCTCTTGACAAAAAGAGTACACTGGCCGATATTATGTTTGCAGGATGAAAAGGAGCTCTGGCTCCGATGCTTTGCTGGTTGTTGTGATCAGGTAGGTGGGTGAGGTGGACGTGATTGTAGGAAAGGGGCCTTGAATGGAGGGAGCATCACTCCATCAAAGTACATGGGCCCATTTCTGAAATCAAATAGACGTCCTCTTCAGCCATGTCTCTTCCTTGGGACTCCTCCCTGATTTGTTTAACAACGATCAAAGCAAATCATTCACACAGAGAGATTGATAGGGTAGAATATACACAGATTCTCCCCCAGAGATCCCTTTCCAGCTCAGAAGGGATCTCATCCCCTAGGGGCCCGAAGCACCCTACTTCGGGCCCCGATTTATTTCCAGGTGGAACCACCTATGAGTGGCTTTACAACCCTTCAAGGGACGCATCCACAACTTGTAGTGGCTGGCCTGATTGAGCATGGGGGGAAGTTCCTGATTGCCCAGCGACCCTCCGGAGACTGGATGGAGGGGTATTGGGAATTCCCCGGCGGAAAACTTCACCCCTTTGAGGACCCAAGAAAGGGGTTGGAACGCGAGATCCAGGAAGAGCTTTCTCTTCAGGTTCAAGCGGTTGAGGTGGAAGAGGTTCTACTGCATCGATACCCTGATCGTACTGTCCTCCTTTTGTTCTTTCATTGTAAAGTGATGGCGGGAGAACCCTCCAGTTGCCTTGGGCAGACCTTGAGATGGGCCTCTCCATCGGAGATGGCAGAGATGAAATTCCTTCCGGCCGATTTCCCTGTCATCAAGCGTTTGTTGACCAAAGACAAGTTGCTTGACAGTGGAGATTCAAGAAAGGATCTTCGTGACCAGTAGATTTTTTTTATTGGTGTGTTGGTCATTGTTTTCAAGGAAGGAGCGTGGAATGGTTTGCGGTTAACAGTGATTGGAACTGGATATGTCGGCCTTGTGGCGGGTACCTGTTTTGCGGACTGTGGGAATGATGTCTTGTGTGTAGACACCGACCAAAGCAAAGTGGAAGCGCTCAGGCGAGGTGAGATCCCGATCTATGAACCGGGTCTTGAGGAACTGGTTAAAAGGAACCACCAGGAAGGGCGCCTTTTCTTCACCACCGATGTTGCCCAGGCCATTGAACATGCTCAAGTGGTATTTATAGCGGTGGGAACTCCTCCTTCGGAGGATGGGTCGGCCGACCTGACAAATGTCCTGAGTGTTGCGCGTGTTATCGGTCAACACATGCGGGAACGTAAGATCATTGTGATCAAGAGTACTGTTCCTCCAGGAACCTCGGTGAAGGTTGCGGAGGCGATCCGGAAAGGAACTGCTCTGGAATTTGCGGTGATCTCCAACCCGGAGTTCCTCAAAGAAGGGGCCGCGATCGATGACTTCAACCGTCCTGACCGGATTTTGTTGGGAGGTTCCGACCATGAGGCCCTGGAAGTGATGAAAGATCTTTATGCCCCTTTCGTCCGTACGGGTAATCCCATTCTGGTGATGGACAATGTCACGGCTGAACTCTCCAAATATGCAGCCAATGCCATGCTGGCGACACGAATCTCCTTTATGAATGAAATCGCCAATGTCTGTGAAAAGGTGGGGGCGGATGTGGGGATTGTCCGGGAAGCTATCGGTTTGGACCAGAGGATCGGTCATCACTTCCTTTTCCCCGGCGCTGGGTATGGCGGCTCCTGTTTCCCCAAGGATGTTCATGCTTTGATCCATCAAGGTCAGGGCCTTGGCCTTCCCATGTCGGCTCTCG
>CAYZUX010000058.1:0-26438 GCA_964481775.1 uncultured bacterium
ATTCCCGCTCCATCCACCACCTGAATGGAAGACTCGGCCACATTGGTTCGAACCACCACCGGCAAAGGCTGGTTGATGGCTGGATCGCCGGGATTGAACTGAGTGCTCAGCTGAGCCACATAAGTGCAGTCCACATTAAACGAGAGTGGTCCATTGAAACTCCTGTTCCGTCCGCTTCCATCCACTGCCACTGCATCCCAGTAAAGGGTCTGGGATGTGTCAAGGCCGTAGGTGAATTGGATCGAGGTGGAGGTGATCCCTTCTTTCCTGAATAGAACCTTGGTCAGTTCCGGGTCTGTGGCCACTGTGATGTCGTACGAAACATCTGGACCGGCATTGCCCCACTCGAGTTTGATCGCTCCGGCGGGGAGCGTGGTGTGTTGAGCGGGTTTTTTCAGGAAGAAAGCCCCGGGACCATCATTTAAGAGCGGCAGCCAGGATTCATAGTAGGTCCCCGGCGCACCTGCCGTGGCGAAGTCGCATAAGTTCAGGTTTTTCCCATCTGTTCCCTTGAACTGGAGGAGACGCATCGGTTTGAACTGGCATTCGGGGATGGGGACTTCGGTGTATTCGAGGTGCCTGGAATTCAATTCCGGGATCTCCACTGGATCGAATGGATTGAACTTCTGGTCATAGGCCAGAAGGAGTGGCCCCACATAAAGGGAACTTTTCAATCCCACATTCTCATCACCGGTGATCCAGCGGATTGAAAAATCCAGAATCAATTCAATTTTGTCACCACTCTTCCACTCCCTTTCGATGGGAAGGTATGAGCCCGGTTGGACAGCGCCGATTGCCTCTCCGTTAACTTTGACCTGTGTCTGTTTCGACCATTCGGGGATTCTTAAAAAAAGAGTGGTCGTGGTGGCTTGGGGAGGGGACACCTCTAACTCTACTCTGGAATTGGAAGGATATTGGGTCCGCTGAGTGAGGGTCCATAGGCCTCCATCTGATCCCGTGAAAGTGATTTTCCCAGGCCCATAGTAGTTGATGTAGACTCCATCTTCCCCAGTAAGGACAGCCCATTCAGAGAGGAGGGCCAGGCCTCGCGGCGCGTTCACCGAACAACAATTGAGTTCAGGGGTTCCAGGACGGCTCTGGAAGACAATGGTCTGTTGGGAAGATTCACGGCGTCCACTCATCGGGGTGTTGTAAGTGGACCAGCGTCCGCTCGGATGGATATACCCCAACACCGCGTTTTCGGTGGCCAGCTCAAGCGCATCGGCGATGGTGCTGTCACGAGAGAGGTGAAGGGCATCGACACTGAAAACCATCCAGGCCACGGTGCAGCAGGTTTCGATAGGCCCTTGCTGGAAGGGATTCCCAGTCGCTCCCTCATTGGTGGAGAAGCTGCCGTTGTTGTGGACATCAGTTTTCCTGATACTGTACCAGTGATGCAACAGGGCCTGCCTGTAACGCGGATCATTCGTGATCAGGTACAGGTCATAGAGACCCTGGAGATCATGCAGACTCTCCCAGCGGGGACGGGGCGTGTCATAAAAGGGAATGCCTTTCAGAGCAGTTTCCAGGTAATCTCCTGCTCCCGGAAGGCGCCATTCGTTCTCGATCTGATGAACCAAACGCAGATAGCGTTCGTTTTTGGTTTCACGATAGAGCGTTCCCAATGCATGGATGACAGCCATGTTCATTTCGGGTGAACCGGCATCGAGGATCCTGCGTCCGGTTTCGAGATAGGTGTTGCAGATCAGGTCCGCGCCCCGTTTTGCGGCTTGCAGGGCGGTCTGATCCCCTGTCTCGAGATACCACTGGTAAAGTGCCAGTAATACATGTCCATGTCCCCACAGGTCCCATTGTCCCAGTAGACGTTCTTTTTTGGGGAAGGGACCGAGATATCCATCCTCGGCCTGGGTGGATATCAACTCCGCGACAACCTTTTGCACCTGGTTTCGGAGGACTTCATCTTGTGTGAAACGCATGGATTGAATTGCCGATTGAAGGTACTTCCCAATAAACTCACCGGCCCAGGGAACTGGATTCTCATAGGGCACTGAGCGGTCACGGAGCCGGAACATCTCCAGAATGGCTGGATTGGCCTTGGTCACAGACAGAGTCCAATTCTGGATCACCGCTTCCATTCGATGGCCAATTTCGCCCTCAAGCTGGAGTTGAGTCTTAGGGCTGGTGAGAGGGGACATGCTTTTCTCCCGGGAGATTCCATTGTTGACCTGACCATACCCACCTTGCGAGAGGAAGATCCACCCCAGGAGGACAGTCAGCAGGCCGGTCAGGGATGGGCCTCGTGTTCCTGCTCCCTTTCGTGCCGCTATGATCATCATGGTTCTCTCCTCGATTCCTTTTGAAGATGGAAGCTATTTCATAAAAAATGTATCAGGTATAACGGTAAATCAAATCGAGACTTGATGCCCCCTGCATGTTTTCCAAATAGCCTCTACTGACTCGTAGGACCTTTTTTCGTGGAAATCATGGAAAAAAGCCTATGTTAATGCCATTTTTTTGTCAAGCACCCATCTGAGGGATTTGCCTGGTTCACCACTCACGTGATAAAAAGATCTTGACAAACACATTGAATTGATTTAGCGTTCAACCATTATTTCTTGGATCTGGTTAGATGAAATGGACCAGATGCGGAGCGTGAGATTCCGTGACAACTGAACTGGAAATGGCCCGTAAACGAGTCACGCTTTCAGATGTGGCCAAAGACCTTGGCCTGAGTGTGAATGCTGTCTCAGGCGTTTTGAATGGACGGGACAATGTCCGGGTGGGTGAGGCCACACGAAAAGCGATCCTGGCCTCCGCGCGCAAACTGGGTTACCGGCGCAATGTTGGCGCCTCGGTGTTAGCGGGGGGGAAAACCCGATCCATCGGTCTCCTGGTGGCGGACCTCCGAAATGCTTTTAGCGCCCCGGTTGCTGGGGCATTCGAGGAAGAGGCTTCTCGTCTTGGCTACCAGTGTATCCTGGGCTGCACCCAATATGATGGGATCCGCAAAGCGGCTTATATCGAGCGCTTCCTCAGTTATCAAATCGATGGCCTGTTGTTGACCACTATCTGGCAGGACCCGGATGTACAGCGTGCTCTTCGTTCAGTCTTGTCGGAAAAAATTCCCGTGGTTTTCGTGGACTATCCCTGGAAGGACATGCCGGGATCTGTTGTCTGTGGTAACCACTTCCAGGGTGGGCGGCTGCTGGGGCGCCATCTGATTGAGATGGGGCACAGAAACATCATCTATGTCAGCGATTGCCGCTCAATGGGCGTTCATTCAGTTGAACAGCGTATTCAGGGCCTACGTTCCGCCATCGGAGAGGAGAACCTCCCCCAAGACAGACTGATGGTCGATGTTTTCGATCCTCAACGCGGGTTGGGAGAGTGGGTGGGAGGTTTCCTTTCTCATTTAAGTTCCAGGAACCGCCCCTCCGTAATCGTGGCCTCCAACGATTGTGATGCCTACCGTCTGTATTCTGAACTGCAATTAAGAAACGTCCGGGTACCCGATGACATAGCCTTGGCTGGGTATGATGACCTGGGGCATTTCCTCCTCGGATCGATCGGGATGAATGAGGCTCAGTTGCCTTTCCTGATGGGATTTCCCCTGACCACAATCCGCCAACCGCTCACTTCCATCGGATTTGAAGCCGCTCATGTCCTCATCGATGCAATCGAGGGAAAAAAATCTGTGTGGCCGGTGAACCGGGAACTTGATGTGGAGTTAATTGTGCGCGAGTCCACTCGTCTGCCTCTGTGGGCAAGGTGAGAGGCCGAAAGTTTGGCAGTGGATGGACTTCAACGAGACCGTTGGAGAGGGAAAAAAAGCAGTTGGGTGGTGAGAGGAGTTGAATTATGAAGCAGTCATGGCAACTTCATTTGACCTTTCTTGTGTGTTTGTTCATGGTCGTGGGGACAGGTGCCTTGGCCCAGAACCTGTTGACGAATCCCGGGTGGGATAGTTCCACCGGGTCGGTCACCCTAGGCGAAGGGCAAGCGGCTCAGTTTGATTCCACGACATTCACGGATTGGCAGGTCTTCTCGGTGGGTACGGGTACCTCAACGTTTTCAGTGCAGGCGGATCCCAATGCTGTCTCTCCGCCCAATCTCATGGTTTTCAATAAGAACTGGCCCGATGATGCGGGTATCCGTAGAGATACGGTTCCTGCCATGGTCACCCCCGGCCATTGCTATTTGTCCAGTGCCTATGGACGTGATGTGGAAGGCGCTCTTGATACCCTGATTTCCTCGACCTTCATTTTTGGACCGAACGTAGGTGTGGGTGGCGGGAACATGGTGTTGTCCGCCGACTGGTCAAAAATTGAAAGCAGCTGGATCTGCCCGGCCAGCGGAACCGAGACCAGCCTTCCAGCTTCCTTTCAACTCAGGCTCCATGAGTTTGATGGATCGGTTCAAATCGATTCCTGTGTCCTTGAGGATATCACCGACAAGAACCGGATGACCAACAGCGGGTTTGAGAACTCTGATACCTCTCCGGTGCTGTGGGATACTTTCGCGGTTGGTGGCGATACCACAACCGCTAGTATCAGCAATGACTCTCACGAGGGTAACAATGCTCTCTTGCTGCAGAGAACCTCGGCGGGTGGCGATGCCGGGATCAACAAGGATGCCCACCTGGTGCCCTGGAATGGCAACAACAAGATGGAAGTTACTTTCTATGCCAAGGATGATCCAACCATAGCAAGTGGTGAGCGCCTGCTGACCATGGTCTGCTGCTGGGATGCCACTGGAACCATCCAGGCTTGCGAGGCCTACACGCTTCCAGTCGGCGCGGGGTCTTACAAACTCACCGGGGCGGTTTATTCACCACCAGCCTCCACCGCCAGGGTGACAGTCGGCTTCCGGATTGTGAATGCCGGTGGTGTTGCCATGACTGGTGATGTGCTGATCGATGATGTAGTCGTGGGTGACTTGAATGCCGGATTCGTCTCCCGTATTCCCCCCGAGCACATCGAGGGGAATCTTCTAACCAATCCCGGTTGGGATCTGACGACTGCGAGTATTACGCTTGAAAATGCTTTCGACAGTGGAGTCACTTTCCCAGATTGGCAGATTTATGCCATTCCTGAGGGAATCAATTCAACCTTCACCTCTCAAGCCGCTGCTGATGCGATCTCCGCTCCCAATGTCTTTGTCTTCTCCAAGAATGTCGCGGGTGGCGATAGCGCCTGCCGCCGTGATAGCGCTTTGACCTCGGTTTTTAACGGATTTGCTTACAAATATGGTGTCCATGTGCGCGACACGGATGCCTCTGCCAGTAATTTGAGCCTCGGAATGGTTCTGCTTGGCACCCCCAATATAAGTGCCACGGGGGTCAACATGACAGCTGCATCGGAATGGGAGCTGGCTGAGGATTCGTTTATCGTGCCTCCCGGTTACACCAAGGCGACCCTGCAGCTGCGTGTGGGTGGATCTTTCCCAGCTGCCCTGCAACTGGATAGCTCTTTCGTGGAGGACATCACCCAGAAAGATCGGATGACCAATGGCGGTTTCGAGAACTCCGACTCCCGGGTGTTGCTCTGGGATCCCTTTGCAGCCGGTGGCGATGCTGTGGCAGCCTCACTGAGTAATGATGCCCATGAGGGAACGAATGCTCTCCTGCTGGAGAGAACTGCGGCGGGTGGAGATGCGGGAATCAACAAAGACCTCCATCGTCTGCCCTGGAAGGGTGACAACAAGATGGAAGTCTCTTTCTACGCCAAAGACAAACCTACTCTGGCAACTGGAGAACACCTTCTCGTGATGGTCTGCTGCTGGAACAGCATTGATGCGATTGTCGGCTGCGAAGCCTATACCCTGTCCGTCGGATCAAGCGCTTACCAGATGAATGGTCATGTTTATTCACCACCGGCCGCCACGGCTAAGGTGACTGTCGGCTTCCGGATCGTGGATGAGGCAGGCGCTGCCATGTCTGGTGATGTGCTGATCGATGATGTGGTGGTGGGCGATCTGGATGATGGTTTTGAACCGCGTCTCGAACCAACAGCCATCACCGATTGGGCACAGTATTGATGGGAAAGATTCAACCTGGCCCTGGCGGGGTGTGTGCAGGCACTCCGCCGGGGCTTTGCCCCGGTTGGATGTTTTTAGAAGGTACAGGAGAGTAAACTGTATGCAGAAGCCCATGAAAAACACATTTGGTTTCACCTTGATCGAGCTGCTCATTGTGATCGCCATCATCCTGATCCTGATCTCGATAGCACTGCCCAATTTCCTGGAAGCCCAGACACGGACCAAGGTGACTCGTTCCATGACCGACATGCGCACCATCGGGATCGCGATCGAGGGATATTATCTCGACTACAAACGCTATATCCCCTGGGCTGCGGCTACTTTCAAGGAACGGTTTATCCGTTTGACCACTCCACATGCCTACATGAAGGAAGTCTACGATGACATTTTTAATGCGGATGGCCAGCCCTGGCTGCAGCTAGGGATCAAGTATTCTGAGAATGATGCCAAAATGATGAAGACTTTCGATTATGTCAACCATGATGAGTATGCTAAAGCGGACCGAAATAAGACAGAAATTAGAGACCAGACTGGAAAACTTGGGCAGGTGATCCGGTCGGCTTATCACCTGCGCGGTTTTGGCCCCGACCGAGATAACGATTCCGGTTCCGGTGCTCCCTACCATGGTCCAATCCCTTATTCACCCACCAATGGCACTGTCAGCAATGGGGACCTGAAGATGTTTCAGGGACAGGTTTTCGGACGGTAATACAATATCTTCTTCCAGCTGGCCCCGGAGTTGTACTCCGGGGCCGAGACCTTCTGTGGGAGTTGCACTCCCACATGAAGAGGTCCGCCCATGCGAACATCTCATGGGCCAGCTGGAGTGGGCAATACGCGAATAAATTCGCTACTCCAAACTACCCCAAGGAGACACATGTGCATTCCATATCCTTTCGAGGGGCCCTGGGCCTTCTCATTTTCATGCTATGCCTGATGGGTGGTTCCCTGCCTTCGTACAGTCAAGAACGTGACATGTACCCTCTTGACCGGGCCATTCTATTCGCCATGCAAAGTCTGGAACTGGTTTCGGTGGATCCCGATCACAACAATGAACCTTACCATGGCTTCCTTCTCTACCCTGATGGACACCTTGAGAATCATCATGCCTTGGAGATCGGCGTTCCACACATGACAGGACGTGCGGTGGATGCCCTGCTTTATGCCGAAAATGTCAGTGGCCGCCCGGTCGATCCTGAAGTTGAGACCTCACTAAGGAAAGTTCTGCTGGACAGTTTCGAGAATGAGCACCACATCAACTCCTACATCAAGGATGGCGTGGCCCATGTGGAGTTCCACAATCTTCGCGAGGGGCTGCATGGACTGACTGCCCTGATCCAATACCGCCATGACCAACAAGCTGCCACGGATGCTCGTGAGATGCTGGAGGCCCTCAATTCGATTACCGCGAGTGATGGCTCTTTTTCCGATGAACTGATGGCCGCGCAGGGCAAGACTCGATTTTTCCATGGTGCGGGACGTGGAATCACCACCACTCACAGCGGGCGATTGGTAGGGGCCTTGATCAAATACTACCGGGCCACCCACAACCCGTTGGCCATGGACCTTGCGCGAAAATATGCCCTTCTGGCGCTGAACACTGGATTTTCCAATGATGGACATCTGATTGGTGAACATGATGAAGCCGGGGCGGGAAATCATGTTCACTCGATCACCTCCGCGCTTTCTTCCATTCTCCTGTGGGCCTTGGAGGCACGGGAAACTGAAAAGGTGGATGAGACGAATCTACTCGCGAATCCCGGTTGGGATGAAACCACCGCTACGATCACGCTGAAGAATGGTTTCGACACAGCCGCTCTACCCAGTTGGCAGCTCTTCGCCGTTCCCGAAGGAGGCGTTAGTACTTTCACTACGAAACCTGATCACTTAGCCCCCTCCCAGCCGAACCTGCTTGAGTTCACGCGATCTTCTACCAAAAAGGCGACAGACTCGGCGGTCCGCAAAGACACTGAAAAAACAACGATGGTTCCAGGAGAGATGTACCAGCATGGCGTGTGGGTCAGAGATATCGATGGAGACCGGAATCCAATTCAAATTTTCACCGGATTATTTGACAAGAACGGGACCTACCTGGGTCCCATTGGAGAGGTGAACTACCGTCCCACTCAGGAATGGACCTTGGTGGAGGCGATGTTTGTTGTTCCTGACAAGGCTGTGTCGGGATCATTCCAGATCAGAATTTCTTCCAGCACCGGCACCGTTCAGTTCGATAGCGCCTTCCTCAAACGTCAGAACAGCTCCGCGGTGGTCGAGAAGTGCAAGCGAATTTTTGACAATGCCTTCAAGGAAACACTCAGCAGCTCCTGGGGGTGGTTTAAGGAGGAGCGCCGTCCCGGCACAAGCCGTGGGGAGATCAACTGCACGGGCGACATGCTCCAGGCGGCATTGTTCCTCGCCCGGCTGGGATACCCGGAGTATTATGAAGTGGCTGAACGGTATATGCGCAGTTTCATGATCCCGGTTCAGCTGACCAGCGTGGGGAGTCTCAAAGAAGATCCCACCGCCAAGGAGGACCGCCTGAAAAATATCCGCCGGCGCGCGCATGGCTGTTATGGTTTTCCCATGCCCAACCAGCGCTTCGACAGAGAAACCACCCATGCCATCTCGGCCCTGGATGTCACTGCTGGAGGGCTTCAGGCTCTCTGCGAATTCAAGCAGTCCATTTACACCAAGGAGAAGGATCTTTTTCGGGTGAACCTGTTGTTTGATGTCGACGATGAGAATCTGCATATCGAAAGCGATCTGCCGGAGAAGGGAACGCTTCGGATCACACCAGCCACCAAGACACACCTGGAGGTTCGGATCCCCTCCTGGGTGAACCCCAAGGCCATAGGGCTTAAAGTGGGTGGAAAAGTCTGTCCAGTGAAGGATGTGTCAGGGCAATACCTCCGGATACCTGATGTGGATGGTGGGGAGGAAGTCCTGTTGGAATTCCCTTTAGCGGTTAAAAAGACCAAGGAGACAGTATTTGGCCAGGAATACGAAGTGGAATGGAAAGGAGATACCCTGACTTCACTGACTCCGGTGGGCAAAGACCAACCGATGTACCAGGCGGATCTGCCACCCACACAGGGCTGGGGACATGTCACGGCTGCCACTACAGGCACTGGGATACCCCAAGGGAAAGTGTCGCTTATATCCAGCGCGGGCGAAGTTTTAGCGTTCGCTGAGACGGATGAAGGAGGGAACTACGCTATCGATGTGAATGTCTCCAGTGGGGTTTACTCCCTGAAAGTTGATCTTAAAGGGGGTGTTAAAAAGACGTTCTCTGGGATTGCTGTTAGGAAGATGATCCCTAAGACCGCTGATTTCAAAGTCGATGGAGAGAAGATCGTTTATTACGAGTAAGAAGGGAGATTCTTCTCAAAAGAGTGACCTTGGTTTGAGAAGTCGTTGCCAATGACCTTTGAGTCCTGAGAGCAGTTCTGGACAAACCAATCGATGTCCTTCCAAATCAGGCTGGGAACCGATTGTAAAAGGAAATGGTGGGATGGAATCGATCGGACATGGATATCTGGACGGAACCGGTAAATGTCTCTGAGGCACTTTTGTCGTACGATGAGATCTTTCGTCCCAGTCAGGTACAAGATTGGGACTGGACAATGGATGAGTGCGTTTGATGCATTGACGTGAAGTATCGATCTCACCCGATCCGCGAGGACCGAGGGGCTGACCTTGTGTAGTTCGCGGATGATCTGTCCCACAACACTCACCGATCCATTAACACGGGACGGTCCTACCAGGCGCTTGGTCAAGGCATTGACCACCCGGAAACAGGTTTTCCAGGGGAGTAACCTGACCCATGATCGAGCAGGTGGTAAGACAAAACTTGCGGCAAGGATGACACCTGAGAGACCGGGAGGTTTGCGTTCAGCAACGAACAGGGCCAAGGGGCCGGAGAAGGATTCACCAAGCAAGATGAGTCTCGATCCATCTCCTAAGACCCTTCCATAGACCAGATCAGTTAGGTCTTGGTAAGGTAATGGTTCCAGTACAGGAAATGCGATGGTGGAGACTTCATATCCGGGTGGGGTGGAAGCCACGAAATCTTGAAACAAGGCTTCGGTACCATGCAGACCTGGTAGAAGGACAATCCGGATATTACCTCGCGATTCGGCCATGGTGAATATCGAGATTCTAGTCCATCACCTATGGAGACAGCACTCCCCCTATTCCATCTCAAGCCGCAATCGTTCCCCAACCGTGTAGCGGAGGATCGCGATATTCTCCAGCAGCCCGCCTTGCGAGAGCGACTCCACCTCTTCCAGGGAAATCGCCAAGGATGCTGCCAGGAATGAGAGGTTATTATTGAAAGAAGTCACGATAATCATGATTATGGGTATTTTCAACTATCTGATTTTTATCGATTTGAGCCAGTAAAAGGAATCCTTGTGCGATGATTACCGTTAATAAATGTCCAGTTCTCGCTTATCGCTAAGGATTGGTCGTTTCCGGCACTCCTCCAAGTTTTCACCACTCTTCTGCTGAACTCTCCCCATGAATCTGCGGCGATTGGATCAGTCAATCCGTTAGTTTCGATGAGCCTGGCATCGGTTTCTACATGATCAAACCCCATGGCACCTCTTTTGCTATTGACCATGCTAAAGATGACCGGATCGAGAGCGTTGTAGTGTTTACTTCATGGGGAACTCTACCAGAGATCTGGTGGATGGATGATCTGATGCCCTTGTGGGCTCTCAATCTTAGACAACAAGACATCGAGGTTAATCTTGTACGTCGAGTCAACCAACGCAATGAAGGTTTCTCCGATGATGGATGGAAATGAGCTGCACTCTCTTTTGAGCTATGAATTGGCTTCGGCCAAGCGGTACCGGAGATTTGTTTCGGTGGCTTTGCTAAGACTGCCGGATCAAGGACGCGATCTCAGGGACGTGCTCAATCATACTCTGCGTGAGAGCGACCTGATTATCGATGTGGATCAGGATTACTCCCTCATGGCAGTGCTGATGAGCGAGACAGACGGAACTGGTGCACGTGTGGCGATCGAACGATTCAAGCAACTTGCAGGGCCACATGTGGACATAAGAATCGGGATCGCCACGTTTCCATTTGATGCCGGTACGAGTACAGAGATGTTGAATTCCGTCTTTGGACGGATGAACAAAGCATTGGAGCAGGGCACAAGCGCTGTTGTCACCTGCGGGTAAAGATCATCGACGGATTAGATGCTTTACCGCAAGGTGCTGTCAGCGAAGAATTGTGGATGTTTGTGTCTACAGACATTCCAGGTGTTAGTTCAAAAGGAATCGTTGAAGAGAAAAAGGACCTTTAAATGCGGCAAGATAATGAATCAATAGCGGTGATTGCTGAAAATGAATCGACATCCGGATCGGTGCGGGATTTGTTCTATGCCTTTTTCCGGCGGAAATATCTGTTTGTTGGCTCCGTTCTGGTGATTCTGTTGGCAGGGCTTCTCGCAACAATATCAGTACCGGTGGTTTATAAGGCACGGGCGGACATCCTGGTCAAGCCAGGGGCTGGGGAATTAACCTCGGTAGATTCCACCCTTCTCGATTCCAAATCCGTTATTCGTGATGACTCTCTCATGAGAAGTGAGTCAGCCATCCTCGAAAGCCAACCCGTTGCGGCGGCAGTCGTGGATAATCTTGGAGTGGAATATATTCTCGGTGATGGAAAGAAGGATGCCGAAAGCCAGCAGAAAAAAGGATTCCTGGGGAAACTCGAAATCGCCAAAAACAGGATTGAAGCCAAAATAAGAGAGTTTCTTCCCAAAAAAGAGACGGTAAATGTACAGTTGTCTTCGGAAAAAGACCGAAGCAAGGCGATTGGAGCCGTTCAACGCGGGCTGGAAATCGAGAGAAGAGATAATTTCATCACTCTTTACTACAGGTATTCAAGCGCTGAGAAAGCTCAAACAATTCTGCGTGAGATCATTAAAGAGTACCGGAAACGACGGTCACAGGTATATGCCGTCCGACCGGATGCGTTCAAGAACGAGACTGAAGCGGTTCATGTTGAGCTGGTCAGCAAAGAGGATGAACTCCAGAAATATCTCAGGTCTTCCAATATCACATCCCTGGAGGATGATCGCAAGCTAGTTCTTGATCAGTTGTCCGAAATTGAGGGTGAAATCCAAAAAGCGGATGTAATTATAGGAGCCTCTGAGACGCAGTTAACAGCTCTTGAGGATTTATCCAGGACACAACCGAACCATGTTGTTGCGGCACAGGCGATCGCATCCAATCCAGTCGTTCAGGCATATTCGGACCGCCTTGTGACGCTCCAATTACAGGCAATCGAGTTACTCAGTAAATATCCGAGAAATTCACAACCTGTTCGTGAAATTGAAAAGCAAATCGAAACCCTGAAGTCGCTGATTACATCAGAGCAGGATTATACCCAATCAGAACAGGCTGATATGGCGGGACTTGTCGCCAGCCCGACAACAGACACTGCTGGGCTTTCCAGTCCGCTTCTTATGGCCAAGATTTCATTGGATTCCCAAAAGACCAGAAGGGGGATTCTCATCCAGCAGAGAGATCAACTGAAGTCCCGTCTAGCCCAGCTTTCTACCCATGAGGTGGCACTGACCCGTCTAAAAAGAGATGTCACGCTGCTGGAAAAGTCATACCTCGAATACTGTACAAACCTTCGTCAGGCGGAAATTCAGGCAGCACTTAACAATGAGAACATCAGCAATGTCAGCCTGGTCCAGGAACCAACCTTGCCAGGAGAACCCAATCGGAAAGTGCAGGCATTGGTCCTTGCCTTCACCCTCATCGGAGCGGTGTTTGGATCCATTACGTTGGTCTTGATCTTCAATCATCTGGATCATTCTGTTCATACCCCTCAGGACCTTGAGAAGCGTATCCAATTAAAGACTTTGGCCGCTATTCCTTTGACCTATAAGGGAGAGGTGGAGGGAAAACTTACCGCGATGTCGGCCAAACCGGTATCTTTCTTTAGCGGCCTGGGAAAACCGGAATCACTCCCCACGCCTGAACACGCTTACATGCTCGGAAAGGAAATATCATAAATAATGCGCTCCAGTAAAACCGGATATATCTACGAACAACAGATGGATCTTCTCAAACACAGGATCCAGATGGCTCTCGGAAACAGTGCTTCTGGCTCCAAGTCTGTTGCTCTCACTTCGGTGGGACATGGTGAAGGTGTTACGAGTGTTGCCAGCGGACTTGCCTTAAATATTGCGAGAGATCCCAAAGGGTCAGTGTTGTTGATAGACCCCAACCACCAGGTTCTGGATCGCAAATCTAGGCGCTATGTGAAGGCCTCGCTGAGATCCTCCAACAAGAATAACAGTGAGGATGCTTCCCATTCCTGGACTTGTATCCAGTCCCTGCGAAATATGACTCTCATGACCCGCTTGTTCAGCGGAGGTGTGAAAGACACCATAGGTTACAGAACAACACTGCCGAAAACACTCGAGAGGGCTAATGGAAGCTACCAGTGGACCATCGTTAGTTGTCCTCCCATCCAGGAAATGTATGAATCCATGGATTTTTTTAGACGTGTTGATGGAACTGTCCTTGTGGTTGAGGCTGGCCATACGCGGTACGAGATCATCGAACAAACTCTGAAGGTGCTGCAGGAAAGTGGTGCCAACGTCATCGGAGCAGTTCTGAATAAACGGCGTTTCCCAATCCCTCAATGGCTTTACAGGTTGCTTTAGTGCAAATACTGACTCAAGAGGCAATTTACACTATTTAACAGAAAGTGGTCGGATATTTCGCGCAAATAATATGGACCGAAGGCTTCAATCAGCGAATGCCTATTGTAAATTAGAGGAGGACGGTGTGAGCTCAACAGGGATATCTACGCATACCAGGAACCTTCCCGGAGAAAGGATGCATGATTTTCTTAATCCTGAAGAGTTTCGTCGTGAACTTGATCGTGAAAAACACAGAACCGACAGGAGTGAATCTCCGTTTACATTGATGCTTTTTGGATTTGAACCAGAACCTGGTATACCCGGAAAGATCAACGGGGAGCTTAAGGAACTGGCATCTGTGGTTCAGAGAGTGACGCGCGCCAGTGATTGCAAGGGATGGTTTCTCAATGGTGATAAGTTCCAAGTTGGCGTATTAATGCCAGATACCAAGCCAGAGGAATCGGCACATCTGTACAATCGGGTTAGGGATGGACTACGTCCAGCTCTGAAAAATAAGTTTAACGTGACAACCACTGTTTATACATATCCGGCGCATCTCGAATCCAGTTCCGGTTATCGTGGCTTGTCACTGGAAGGCAATGATTCCACAGGTTCTATTGTATTCTCAAAACCAGTGGAGCAGATTCCAATGTGGAAACGCAGCCTTGATGTGATCGGTGCCTTGATGGCGATAATTCTATTGTCACCGATATGGATAATGATCTCACTGTTCATAAAACTCGTTTCTCCTGGACCCGTCTTTTTCAAACAGAAAAGAGTGGGTATGGATGGAAAATACTTCATGATGATCAAGTTTCGTACGATGAGCGTGAAAGTGGATCCCGATGCGCATCGTCGTTATGTGGAAACCTTAATCAGGTCTGATTCAGGAAACAATGATAAACCCATGGTCAAGTTGGAGAATCGTCCTGAAATTATTCCGGGCGGAAAAATCATCAGATCCTTGTGCCTGGACGAAATTCCACAGTTGCTGAATGTTCTCAAGGGCGAAATGAGTTTGGTGGGTCCACGACCCGCCATGGAATATGAAGTTCAACAGTATGCAGACTGGCACCATAAACGGCTCAATGCGCTTCCAGGGATGACTGGCTTGTGGCAAGTGAGTGGGAAAAACCGTTTGACATTCAACGAAATGGTCCGTCTCGATATCCGGTACACGCGCCAAATGTCGCTCAACAACGATTTGAAAATATTAGTCAAAACAATTCCCGCGATTATGGGACAACTTTCCGACATGTTCTGGAAAGAACAAACTCTTATGGAGAAGGTACCTGAAAATGCTTAACATCGCCATTGCCGGTTGCGGATATTGGGGACCAAACCTGATACGGAACCTTCGTACAACTCCCGGATGCAAGGTATGGGGGGTTTGTGACCTGGATCCATCGAGATTACAACACATGTTGAATCTTTACCCCGATATTCGTGTAACCACAGACTACCAGGAAATCGTATCCAATCCTGATATTGATGGAATCGCTATTGCCACACCTGTATCCAAACATTTCTCGATGGCTCTGAAAGCTCTGGAAAATGGAAAGCACGTTTTTATCGAGAAACCAATGGCGAGTTCCACTGAGGAGTGTGAGATACTGATTGACTCAGCGGAGTCAAGATGCCTGACACTCATGGTTGGCCATACATTTCTCTATACGCCAGTGGTTCAGAAGATCAAACAGATTATCGATGCTGGAGATCTGGGAGAGGTTTTATATATCAGTGCGAGACGGCTGAACCTGGGTCTGTTTCAGAAAGACATCAATGTTGCCTGGGACCTCGCACCGCATGATATTTCGATAATCCTGTTCCTGCTGGGTGAAGAACCCGCAGCCGTCAATTGCCAGGGAAAGGCTCACCTCCATCCGGGGATTGAAGACGTCACCAATGCATCCCTGACATTCCGAAATGGAAGATTTGCGACTATTCAGAGTAGTTGGCTGGATCCCAATAAGGTCCGTGAGATGACTATTGTTGGAAGTCGAAGGATGCTTGTTTACAACGACCTCGAGCCGATGGAAAAGATTAAAATTTATGACAAACGTGCGGAAACACCTCCACATTACGACACGTTCGCTGAGTTTCATTACTCATATCATTATGGGGATACTTATGCACCATATTTGCGCCAGGAAGAACCACTCAAGATTGAGTGTGCCCATTTCATTGAGTGTATACAGAATGGCACTCGTCCAATTACATCAGGATATGAGGGCATGAAGGTGGTACAAATCCTCGAGGCCATCTCCGAATCCCTGCAGAATAACGGAAACCAAATCCAAATCAGGCCTGGTCTGAGAAATGTTCGTACCGTGGCAAGGCTGGTTGCCAACTGACAGAACATATCCAGCAGGAACAGGACAGGAGCGAGCGCGTTCAACCCCGCGAGTTCCTGCGTGAGAATAAAAACAATGTCAGTCCATCAGAAAACACACACACGATATGCCCTTATCACCCCCGCCAGAAATGAAGGGCGATATATCGAGAAGACTATCCAATCTGTGATCAGGCAGAAGGTTCAGCCAATCAGGTGGGTAATTATAAGCGATGGATCAACTGATGATACCGATGATATTGTAAAGCGTTATTCCAGGGATTATCCGTTTATTATCCTGCTTCGTGTTGAACAGGAAAAAGATCGAAACTTCGGGTCCAAAGTGCAAGCGATCCACGCTGGAATGAGATTTTTGGAACAAATTGATTATGATTTTCTAGGATTCCTTGATGCCGATATATCATTCAGTGAAGATTATTTTGAAAAATTGTTTGTGGAATTTGAAAGTGATGTGCAGCTCGGCCTTGCCGGTGGAACAATATACGACAAAATGGAGGATGGATTCAGGGAACAGGTAGCGGCTTTATCTTCCGTTGCGGGTGCTGTTCAGACCTTCAGAAAAGAGTGTTATGAGCAGATTGGGGGATATGTTCCAATAAAGAGCGGAGGAATCGATACGGTTGCTGAAGTAATGGCAAGGATGCATGGATGGAAGACTCGATCATTCCCCTACCTTAAGGTTCTCCACTATCGTCCCACCGGAACACAGGGCACAAGCAACCTGCTGTGTGTACGTTTCAAACAGGGTAAAAGCGACTACCTCCTGGGTTACCATCCCATTTTCTACATGGCCATGCTGATCCGAAGATTTTATGAAAAACCCTACATTATCGGCAGCATGTGCAGATTATCAGGATTCATTCATGCCTGGGTTACATCGGGGAGAAAATCTGTTCCAGACGAGTTTATTCATTTCTTAAGGCGTGAACAAATCAAGCGTCTCATAACTCTGAAGATCTAACAGTTTTAAGTTAAATCAATTAATCCAGGGAGTATGAACATTGTGGTAAACCTGTTTAGTGAAATAATTCTCTGGATTATGTTTGGCACGATGGTGGCGGGTTGTATTTATATTCTTATTCCGGCCATTATCACGGACTTTCTTAAAAAGAAATATCGTTTCAAATGTTCCCAGCAAGCCGAGATGCATTTCACTTTCGATGATGGACCTGACAGGCAAGCGACAATACAAATTGCAAGCATCCTGGAAGGCCATGGTAAGAGAGGGGTATTTTTCGCTGTTGGATCACGTGTGGAAAAACACAAAGATATTATAAAAGAATTATTGCACAGGGGCCATAAAGTAGGACTCCACGGTTATGATCATTTACACCCATGGAGGAGTTCGCCACTAGCGATGTGGAAGGATCTCCGGATGGAGGATCGACTTTTCGAATCGATATTAGGGAAGAGAAATTCGAAACTCTATCGGCCTCCTTTCGGAAAATTCAATATAGTATCGCTGCTATACTGCATCTGGAAGAAAAGAGAAATCTGTTTCTGGACAATAGATCCTCGCGATTACCAGAAATCATGTCCTGAGGAAATCATTGCAGCGATACAGAGTCAGAAAAATAATGTAGGCGTAATCCTCTTTCATGACGGACGTTACGGAACATCCTCAGGAGACGCTATAAATACTGTGACCGCCGTTTCCAGATACCTTAATGATAAAAAAGCATCAATTCGTGTTGAGAATGATAAAGTAAAAGAAGTTCAGGATATTCCAATTATTAGTCTTAACATCGCGGAAATGGCGTTAAACTCGTTTCCGGTTTCTGGTTTTCTAATCAGAAAAAAGAGACTTCAAAAGAAAACCGTGTGATTCAACCAGCAAGTTCATTGAACATGAGAAATCGGAAGAACTTCTTTTGGAAAGTAGAGAAAAACTGGGAGTAGATACATGAAGATTCTGGTGGCGATTGCCAATCATGGGACCAAGAACAATGCATTCCTAAAAAGATTGTTGGAAGAATATCGCCATTTCACCTGTGAAGTATCGATAGTCGTCCTTTCAGATACACCGAAAAGTTTTGGAGATGATATTGAAGTCAGAGTAGGAGCTCCAACCAGAAACCCATACTCTCTCCCATTTGGATACAAAAAACTTTTCCGTGAAAGACAAAATGAATATGACATTTTCATATACTCTGAGGATGATACACTCATAACCGAGGAAAATGTTCGATCTTTTGTTGATGTCACTCAATACCTGCCGGAAGAGATTATTTGTGGATTCATTCGTTACGAAACCGACCACCAGAAAACAAGGTATTACTCAACCTTTAACAATCACTACCATTGGGATCCTACTTCAGTCGTTCAGTATGGACCCTACAAATTGGCTTATTGTACGAATGAACACTCGGCGTGTTTCATACTGACTCGTGCGCAGTTAAAAAAAGCCATAGCCTCAGGTGGTTTTGATAAACCCCCACGAGTAGAGAAATATGACATGCTGGTCACAGCTGCAACCGATCCATATACGCAATGTGGTTTTCGGAAGCTTATTCCGGTTTCACATCTTGAACAATTTTCACTTCAACACCTACCCAATGTTTACATTGGCAAAATGGGAGTCAAAGAAGAAGAGGTGCTGAGACAGATTGAAGTTCTGCTTAATGTTGAAAATGAAAAGATACCTGGCCCATTGATTGATTCAAAAAGACTTGATGGAATTGGAGGCGCAAAACAATATTACGAAAGAATCCGGCAAGACATTCTGGAAACGATTCCACCTCAGGCAAAAACTGTCTTATCGGTAGGTTGCGTGTGGGGTGAGACAGAAAAAGAGATTGCTGGAAGGGGCATCAAGGTGGTGGGTGTTCCCATGGATGCCGTTATTGCGGTTTCGGCGAGGATGCGTGGCATTGAAACCACTCCACCGAACCATGATGCTGCTATCAGGTACCTTTCTGGAAGGAAATTTGACTGTATCCTGTTTAACGATGTTCTGGAGCATGTTGACGACCCTGCTAAATGGTTGAATGAATATCGTTCTTTATTGAATCCTGATGGGTGTTTTGTGATAAGTGCCGCGAATTCCATAGCGATGTTATTCCTCGGATGGTTGTTGGATTATCCAATTGTATATCGAAATCAGGAAGACAAGAATGGAAGTTGGAGTGAGCTTCCGGGTGTCCCCGGAAAAATTCCTTCTGTATGGTACCAGAGCACGCATCTTCGAGAGGAATACAGAAAGTGGAGAATCCCATCCTCCAAAAAACTTTCCATCCTAAAAAAGCTTGGATTGCCCAACCGTTGGTTAGCGGACAGACTCGTGGTTCGTGCAGCGCCATGCTGAAAGTGGAAAAACAAAAAACGATCTCTCTTTTCTCAAGAAATCTGAAGAAGCATAAAAGCATTTCCTGACTCCCCTGGTGATGGAGAACCACAGGCAGGAGAGCCAGGAAATGACCGATTTGTTCTAATCCACTGATTCCTTCCCCCAATTCAGGGAAAGCTCGAAGAGAAGCACTCGGCGTTCCGGAAGCTCAGGCACAACTTCATTAGCTTTCTCATTGGGATAAGTGAAAGGTTGCAGCCAGCCAGAATTCCAGATTGCGATAAGGTCTAGAATATCTATCACCCCGTTATTGTCGTAATCGTAGAGACGGCCTCGCCCAAAGGTGAATTTGCGTGTTGGAGTAGGCGTGGGTTTGGTTGAATTGAAGGAGGTAGGCGTTGGGGAAGCCTTTGGTAAAGAGGTTGACGTTAAGGTTCTGGTAGGTGTCCTCGATGGAGAGTTCGAGGGACTCGCTGTCGGTTTAGGAGTCCAGGTCGTAGTTGGAGTTTTTGTCAGTGTCGGGGAAAAAGTTGGAGTGGTAGTGAATGAGCGTGTCGCAGTCGCCTGGGGTGTAGCAGTTTTTGATGGTGTTGGGGGCAAGGTGTTCGTCTGAGTCGGCGTTGATGAAAGGGTACGTGTATTGGTTCTTGTAGAGACCGGTGTGACAGTATGAGTATAAGAAGCAGTTGGTGTTTGTGTCGCTGTCGGTTGTTTGGTAAAGGTATGAGTGGGTAACTGAGTCAGCGTGAGAGTGTGTGTGGGTGTACGGGTGGTTCCCGGAAGATCGGAATCACCCATTACAATGCCCAGACCAGAGGAATGCTGTTCAGATAAGCCTTCATTACCGGAAACTCCATCCCAAAGGTTAGAAATTCCGCAGATTGCCAGAGGCCATCCTCTTGTTTCGGAACAGGGAAGCCCGATCTCTTCCGACTGGATCACAGGGAAAAGTGGTTGAACACTCCGGAGATAAAGATCTCCTGCCTGCATCCCATCCGTGGATGCACAGATCAGTCCCGCAGACTGATTATGAATGGCATTCAGGAACGCTCTTACCAATGATTGTGTCAAAAGATCGCAACTCAGCTGGACTGATTTTGATCCTCCAACGACAGACTGCCAATCCAACAGAACCTCAGCGATCGGTGAGCTTTCCAGAGTGACCGTTTCGCAACCTGTGGAAAACGAGCCGTTATAGAAACGAACCATGAGTGGTTCGACTGTTAGATTTGTTTCTCCCATGCAGGCGATATGCAGCCTGTAAGCCCATGCCCAAACCGGAGTGATTGTTGCGGTAGGTGTGGGGGAAGAAGTCGATGTAAGCGAGGAAGTTCTTGTCACCGTGGGCGATTTGGTGGCTGATGCTGTTGGGGAGAAAGTTGGGGTTGGTGATTTTGTCGAAGTAACCGTCCTGGAGGCGGTAAATGTTATTGTCGGGGAGGAAGTGGATGTCTGTGTCGAGGTTGGGGAAGGAGATGAAGTTCGTGTGGGTGAGGGACTGGGAGAGGGGAAGGGAGTTTGAGTCTTTGTGTTTGTTGATGTTCCCGTGGGGGTTACACTCGGTGATGAACTTGCGGTTCTGGTTGGACTCTTGGTCGATGTCGGTGTGAGAGTGTTCGAACGGGTTGGTGTCGGACTTTCCGTCGGAGCCGAGGTGGAGGTGTTTGTCAATGAGGGTGTTGGATCGACCGGAACACTCGCTAAAGCAAGAAGCTCACTCGCGCTTAACGCCCGGTCATACAGACGGACATCATCGATATCGCCGTTAAACGTTTTTCCCCAAGGATCTTTCCCGACAAAAACTTCTCGATCCGGATTGGTGTCGACCTTGAGGAGTGATGCGGGTTGCAGAGATGCCCTTTGAACACCATCAATATAGAGCCTGAGCATGATCCCGTCATGAGTTAAAGCGAGATGATGCCAGTTTGTGTCAGCCAGGGAGCCAGTGGGAGTCGCGAGATCATAACGAGTCGGCAGATCATCCATGAGATAGGCCTGGAGGCGGTTATTGGAGATGTTGAGGCTATAGGTGATATGCTTGAGGAGCAGGATTCCACCTGCATCTACCGTGTTCTTGCGAGCCCAGAGACAGATGGTCAGCTGACTCATACCATCCAGCGTGCTGGAGTGACGGATGAACGGGTAGCCTCCGGTCGATGTCCCATCCAGGCGGATGGCCTGACCAATCCGGCCAGTGGTGTAACTCGCTGCTCCGTTCCATTGTGCATTGTTATTGAGTCCAGAAGAATCATCCGGTGTATTATCCAGAGTCAGATGGAGGTTCAGATTGGGAACTGCTCCAGTGGCGAGAGTTCGTGTGGGGGTGGGCGAAGAAGTATTGGTATTGGTTGCCGATCGGCTGGGAGTTGGGGTCGGGGATGTGGAGGCAGCGGTCGACGTCACAGTTCGAGTGGGTGTTGGAGAACTTGCTGTTGAGGCCGTCTGGGTCCTCGTGAAAGTACTGGTGGAATTGGGGGTTGCGGTCCGTGAAGGGGTGGGTGTACTGATTGCCAGGACAGTGTTTGTGTGCGTGCTAGTGGGTGTGCTCGTGACGGGTGTCCCGGTGGGAGCCGGTTGAGAGGTACCTGTAGCCAAAGCAAGGATTTCTGCACTGCTCAGGGCACGATCATAGATCCGGATTTCATCGATGCTCCCCTTAAAGGTGCTTCCCCAGGGATCTTTGCCGATGTAGATGTTTCGATCAGGATTGCAAACCACACCACCAAGGGAGGCGGGCTGCGTGATAGCCTTCTGAATCCCATCGATGTAAAGCCTGAGAGCCGTTCCATCATGCGTGAGAGCATAATGATGCCAGTTGGTATCGATCACCGAATTCGCGGGAGTCGCCAGGTCGAAACGGTGGGAGATATCATCCATCAGATAGACTTGGAAACGGTCGCTGGAAAGATTCAGGTTGTAGGTGATATGTTTGAGGATCAGGATTCCCCCCACATTGGATGTGGTTTTTTTGGCCCAGAGACATATCGTGAGATGGTCCATGCCATCCAAGGTGCTCGAATGTGGAACTGTCACGTAACTCCCCGTTGTGGTCCCATCAAGGAAGATTCCATCGCCCTCTTTACAGGTTGTATAACTCTCAGCGCCCTGCCAGGAACCATGGTTTTGTTTTCCGGAGGTGTCTAACAGGTTGTTATTCAGGTCGAGGCAAAGGTTTAGATTGGGTGTGTCCGCAGCCTGTACCGTGACACTCTTACAGGTGGTATTGGAATAACCGAGAGTATCTGTAACTGTCAGGCGGACCTCGTGAACCCCTCTTGCAAATGAGTGGGAGACAGTGGCACCTGTTCCCTGGCTGCCATCACCGAAATTCCAGGTATAACTTTGAATTGGGGCGGTGTTGGGAATCGAGTATGTCCCGTCAAACTCGACGGTGAGAGGCTCGAACCCATTGCAGGGGGACATGGAAAACAGAGCATATGGATTGTTGCCTGCAAAGCTGGGAACTCCTTCATAACAGCCGATGTCAAAACCGGCTCCCTGCGGTCTTGCCACACCCAGTATGTCCGAGGTCACACCAATCGAGGCTCCGGCATCGATGGCGGGACTACCCGGCATAAGCCGGAAATCAAGATTGGGAGCGTCCACGAAAAGAGGATCTTTATTGACAATATCAGTGCTGGCATAAATTGAGGAATTGAGGGTGACACCGGGTTTATAAGCCAGGTTGTTGCCCCCTGTAACAGTACAATCAGGGCCAGCCCAATATCCTGAAACATTATAAATATTATAAAAGATATTGTTTCTGACATCCGCACTGGCTGGTTCGATCTGGTTGTAGTTGTTGACACCCACCGCATGGACTACGCAGTTGGCAAATGTGTTGTTGTAGATGAGAACACCACTGGGTCCCTTAACGTTGATGGCCCACGCCCACATGTCATTGAAAATATTGTTCCGGATAATCATCCCGCTGTGGGTGTTGTCACCTGCCTCGAGCATCATGCCCTCATGGACTGAAGCGCAGTAGTTCCCCTCAAAGACAAGATTTCGAGCATGATTCCCATTGTTTGGGTAGGTCTGAAGGCAATCAAGGTGGGATGTCCCGATTTCCGATTGTAGGGATCCGAACAGGCGATTTCCCCTGACCACGTTGTTATCTCCCAGAACCCGGATATGGTCGCAGTCACCCTTGGCATTCGGAAATCCATAGTTCCGCCATGCGATGAGCCGCTCCGAGGTGTTTCCCTCGATCAGGGAACTGGTGGCTGCCAACCAATAGCCAGCACTGCACTTGTAGGCATCATTGTTCTTGATAAGCACATGGTCTGGAGCGTAGTCAGGAGGAGATCCGGTGACATCTACCGCGGCGCCTTTACACTCAAGGAAATAGCAGTCTTCCACCGTGACAGCATCACGATCAGTCCAGACTCCTGACTGTTCAACACCGTCATCGGTATTGGTGGTGATCACAAACCCATCAATGGTGACGAAATCTCCACCACTATCCAGCGTGAAACCGTAACAGGTGGCTTGCCGGGGTTCCTGGGCTGCCACGGTGATCCGGTTTGTGGAAGTGCCATTTTTTCCAGAGGGCCATTTGACCCTCTCTGGATAGACACCATTATAAACCACAATGGTGTCACCCGCCTGGCAGGCGTTGACCGCTGCCTGGATCGTGCTGAAGTGTCCGGTCCCATCCTGTTTGACTGTACGAACCACTCCTGCACTGTTGGCGGGGTAGGGTGTTGCTGCTATCAGACACAAGGCAATAATAAGAGGGGCAGCAGCTGATAGCAAACAGGAATCAGAATACATCTTTCTTGATACAGTTGCGTAGCGGATTGGAATGGGTAGGTCTTGAAAAGGATGTCCGCTGTTCAAACCTTCTCTGACCGTTGGGATTGTTCCCCTCATCATCAACCCCCACTTGCTTGGTTATTCACTCTTGGTGCACTTTGAAAGAGTGGAAGGCTGAAGAGGACGAACATGTCCCATTTCCATTCTCTTCAGGTGTCACCAATCAGTATAATGTAGTATATCAATGATCGCCATGAAATGTCAAGCATCAATCTAATACCTCGAACATAAAAATATTCCATTGGTCTATCGGTCCAGTCGTTATCGAGGAGTACCCATCCACTTCCTGAAAATTTCCCGCCTCTGAAATTTTGGCTTGCGCCTTGCTATCTTTGATACCATGTCTGGACTTGCTATTTTTGCAAGAGAATGGAAAAATGATCTCTTGACAGGTTTGAAGGCCACCAGGAACCAAACCAATGAATCTCACCAAGGAAGGTAGTTTGTTCTCATCCATGCCAATGGATTTGGGGAAAAATGAAAGTTTCTGGCCGGCCAAGCAGATCTGTATCCACCCCTATGAGGCATACCAGGACCGGCAACATCTCTTTGAGGTTCTTGAAAAAGTTTTTCCTGTCCAATTCGTTTCGGCGGAACAGCAACCCGTTGGGGAGGCTGATGCTTTAATTCTCCTTGGTGATGGTTTACCAGGCTTTCAGTATGCTGCGGAGCGAGGAATACCCTGCTTTGCCGTAGCCTCAGAGAAGGTCGGACCTGTGGAGACGAAGACTGTCAAGTTCTCACAGACAGGCAGCTTGGATAATCGATTAAAAGGGGCTGACCTTGTTGAGGAATTTGCCACCGGTGTCCAAGGAATACCGCTTCAACCCGGGGATGAAGTCCTCGCCAGCATGGGAGCAGCCCCGGTGTGGATTCATCGAACCACCCGTGGGCTCAATCTGGACTTAACCTCTATTCCTCCAGAAAACATTTCGGGGAATGAGATTCTCAAGCATCATCTGCAGGGAACACGTTTCCTTTCTCTTCTTCCCCTCTATCACTTTCTCAGGAAAGTGACCGCCGATTCTGGTTGGTCTTTGCCTCCGCTTCGTGCGAACATTCATTTCGATGATCCCAACCTGCATTGGCCCACTTACGGGCAGATCGATTATCCCCATTTGGCCGATCATGCCGAGAAGCACAACTACCATGCCTCCATGGCCACCATTCCTCTTGACTGTTGGTATGCCCACCCCAGGGCGGTTGAAATATTTCGCAAGTTTCCACACCGTCTTTCTTTGCTCATACATGGTAATAATCACACCAGCAATGAGTTTGGGGATATCCATGATGAGATATACTTCAGAGACCTTCTTTCCCAGGCGTTATCGCGAGCCAGTCGCTTTGAACGCAGGTACTCCATCCCCATCTCTAGGGTGATGGCATTCCCTCAGGAAGCCTGTCGGGCGGAAGTGGTACCCGCCATTCTGGACGCTGGTTTTGAGGGGATCACCTCTACAAGGTATCTCCCCTGGAAGACCGGCTTCCGTCTCACCAATATACCGGCTTCGGAATGCTTTTCATGCTCCTGGCCAGCCGAAATGATTCATGGTGTGCTCCCAGTATTGAGACGTTTGTACCTGAGACATGCGAATAGCAACCCTTGGGTCCGTGGGGAGATGGTGATTGGAGCCTATCTTGGACAACCTGTCATTTTATATGGACATCACTACGACCTTGACCCGAGTCTCGAACTCCTGGAGGAATGGGCCCATTACCTCAACTCGAGATATGAGATTGATTGGACCTCCCTGGAGAAAATCGCCAGGGGCAGTTACATGACCCGCCTTCGGGGTGATACTCTCTATGTTCGCCTTTTCACACGCCTGGCTGTCATCCCTGTTCCGGAAGGGATCCAAAGGATTGTGGCGGAGAGTGGTGGTGGTCAGAACCTTTCTGCCAGCCCTGATTTCCAATGGACAGTCGGGTCCACCACAGGATCTGGATCTCAGTGTGTCATTCCCATTGGGAACGAGGGAAAGGCCTGTACAGTCGAGATTCGGATGATCACACCTCCATCTTGTCCCACACGTAACAATGGCTTTCACAGGCCGACTTTTTGGCCCTATGTGAGGCGGATTCTCACTGAGGTTGAAGATCGGCTTCGCCCTGCTCTTGTGAAAGCCAGGCTCCTTTGATCCTGCCCTGGTCTTTCCCTCATTTTCACCCAACACACCGTCGAGTCTTGACATAACTCGTTTCCATTAATGACTAGTGCTTCGTTAATTTGGTTGTACAACGTTTCAGACCTCATCCCCCCCTTCTCCCATAGGGCGAAGGGGGAGCCACAAGTCCCCTCGCCCCGCGGG
>CAYZUX010000059.1:0-26427 GCA_964481775.1 uncultured bacterium
GTTCGCGATGTTAAAGGTTAGTTCAAAAGGATCCTGTAACTCCACAGGGTCATGCAACAAGATCCAGGGGGGAACTGTTCCAATAGGCCAGCCCCCTGGCCACATGGTCACATCGGGAAATTGAAGGCACAGGCATGTGCCGATCACATCGGACGCGGAAACCGAAACCGGAGGAACGAAACTGCTCTGGAAACTCGCGGTCAACTTCCCACCGGCATAAATGGACCGGTCAGGAGGGCATGGGTTGGAAGGCCCGCTTGGCCACTCGCATCTCTCTCTCTGGCGGATGGTGAAAGTATATTCCGTTGCGTTGGGATCCGAGGGAGGAAGACTCCAGGAAAGAACTCCCCCCGCAAGAGATGCATTCGTTGTTGGTGAATAACTCACCAGATCGAAAACATAAGGCCAAAAAGCCTCCAACCTGGCATTGACCAGGTTACAGCGTGGATGTTCAAAACCAACCTGGTATTTCAGTTGAACTGTGACTACATCACCTGAAGGAGTGATTTCGAATTCATTTCCTTCGAGAATGATCTTGCCGGTTCCCGCGGTTTTGTCATTGTCGGCGATCTGTCCGATACGTTTGGCCCACAGGGTGATGGGACAGGCTGGCTGAAACCAGAGACGTGCCCAGGCGGCAGGGGCGTTTGGTCCACCGGCAGGCGGCCAGCCACCCTGACGAACCTCGGTGGGTTTTTCAACTGCGAAATAAGCACCGATCCCCTGCTTGACCAAGGTCTCCTCGCTCACAGTTTGAGACCAGGGACCTCTGGGGATCAGGCTTTCATCGATGCGTAACTCGACATCGGCCTTTAGCGAGAAGGGGTGTTGGTATATTCCACCCTCTACAAGGGAGGAAGATACCGTTTTGGTGTACCACCCCGTCTTCGGATCGAATAATGCCGCAGTGACACCCGTATTGGGGGAGGTGCGAAACGCCACACGAAGGTCATCCTCCCGCCCCAGCCAGTTGGATCCTGTTTTCGGTTTTGAGGGCTCTTCAGGATCGAGGTATAACACTACTTCACGGGAATCAAGGAGATTATTCGCATTCCCGGAGACCTCGATACCCGATAGACACACAAAAAGACTCTGCTGATCATAGGCAGCACGGATTTCCACCAAACCATATTGGTTTAAGATGGGAAAACCGATCATCTGGGAATCCCTGTATTCATCCGGGATAAGGCCATCATTCAGGTTGACCGCCTGACCGGCAATGCCTGCCTTGATGAAGCGGGGCTGGATGGGGGCATCCTCTTCGGTAATGGACAGCCTGAGTCCATACTTGCCATCTCCACCATCATCATTCGATTTGTAGGTGGTGGAGCCACTTACCCCAAAGCCCTGTTTCTGAGTGAAATTCAGGTCGACATGCTGCAAGGTGTCATTATCGGTACTGAAGCAGGCAAGAGCCACAAGGTAGAGCGGCCAGCCGCTGGTCCATCCGTAGAGATCATCCCAACAGTCCGACTCGTAACCATGAGTTCCGATGTGGATTTTCCCGCTGGATGTGTTGGGAACGATGACATGCACATCAAGGGGTTTCTGCACTCCATAGAACTGCTCATCGGCGTGTTCGAGTCCTGGGATGTAATTCCTGAGGTTGACCCATTGGTCATTTACACCCATCCACATGTAATACTCGCCACCATTCATGCAGCATCCCTCGGAATCATCATAGACATCCACTCCCTCAACCGAGATTTTGAAGGCGCGCAGGTCCGGGTCCTTGGTCTTGCTCCAACCGCAATAAACGGAGGAGGCGGTGTGCATCTTTTTAAGATTCCACCCGAATGAACCATAGGATGTCTTGTAAGGAAGACTCACATGGACATAGGCGGGACTGGCTTCCGGGTGCAATGTGAGAACCGGTTTGACAGCGGTTCCCCAATCCCAACTGTGGTCCACAGCCCATGCGATCAACTCCGCACCGGTATCCTGATTGGAGGGGGGATACAGGTCGAAAGAATAATCCTGGCTGTTTACCGGAACATAGGGTGGGAAGAGAGGGACGCCAGGAGCAAGCTCCTCGCAATACCCTCCACAGTATGCGGGGGAGCGACGGTTGGTGAAGAACACATCGGCGCGATTGACGATTGCATAGCCATATCCCCCCTGGGTGGAGATGTCAGTGGCGACATTTTTGCGGATGGACACTACTCCACGCGGGGGATGTATTTCAGTTTTTATCCCATGCCCACAATCATAGATGTGAGACCCGAACACGATGGTCTGGTCACCCTCCGTGGGCCAGGCCCAAGGGGGCCAGCAATGGACCTCCCACTCGACCTCAATCCCATCCGGGTTATCCTTTCCAAAGGCCCACTCATTGGCGCTGTTTCCTTTCAAATCAAAACAGAAGTCGTGGTCTGAGTGAGAGGAGGGCCAATCGGTGTGAGTCACATGCGGTCCCTCCGCCCTGCCGGAGAGGGTGACCATACTGCTGATCAGATCCCAGTTTTTCCGCAGGAGCGGTGGAAGCCCCAGATTGACAGGTGTGCAATTGATGGGGGGGAGAGTGGATTTGATATCTCTCGAAGTCTTCATTTCTCCCTGAGTCGAAGGACCATAACGGATGATCAGCCGTGGTTGAGTACGGCGTGCCCCACAACCACTGAAACGCCTCATCCAGGGACCTTGGGAAGAGTCACTCCCAAGGAGATAAAAACCAAAAACCCAGTCCGGATTCCGCATCCAACGGCGCAGGATGCGGGTGACATCCATACTTTTCCAGCCTGGATCGGTTCCCACGACGGCATACCCTCTGGGGGCATCGGTCTCCCGGTTCGAAGCCCCCTGGACAGAAGCCCAGGTCACCCTGTCCTGGCTCCAGGGGGTATCCATCATGTTGGCGCGTATGGCAATTGGCTCGGGGTTTTCACCTGCTTCGAGATAAAGTTCCAGACTCGCCTGGAATATTTCGCTACGGGATGGAATTGCGGAAAGATCGAAACCCAGCAGTCCCCCTTCGATCAGGGGTTGGACCAGGTCATGGGATAGAATCAGCGCTCCCGGGTCCGGGAAGTTCCTATCATAGGTCTCATATCCATTCCACCGGACATATCCACAGCCGGTGGGCGACAAGACCACTTCCGAGTAAGCGGGAGGGATGGCTGTCGGTGTGGGTCTTTGAAGTGGAGAGGTTGGCCTGGCTGGTACAGAATAGGCGAGATTCAGAGTGGGTGGTGAAGCCGATTCCCTGCTCCCGAAAATGAACTGACATCGGCCGGCCTGATTTGACGGGATCTTCAGAACGAGACCATAGTTGGTTTTTTCCCCTTTGATCCATGCACGCACAATGGAGGTCAGGTCCACGAAGGTTTCCAAACCTGGATTTTCCGGAGCGGGAACCGTAGTGAGAGCGTTCTGCGGCCAGGGAGGACGCGTCTGCCAGTTGGTCTGATCTTCCTCCCATTCGCCCAGGGCTTCATAGATTTCCAACCAGCAATTCTGGGTCGATGGATTACCGGAAGGGAGAAGAGTCAGGTAGGCCCCCATCACCTCGGTATCCGTTGCCAGGTCTGAAAGGTCGAACCTGAGCAAGGCAACCATGGTCTGGTTGTCTCCACCCTCGCGGATTCTCAGTTCCTCAAGATGGCCATTGATTGCTGAAGGAGATGCGGATGAGAGATAAGTGTCTTTGATGAGTGGGATCACCCGGAATGAATTGGAGACAGATACCAGGTCAGTGGCTGTCGGGCTGGGGGTGGAAGTCACAGTTGGAGTCCGGCTGGGAGTTGCTGACAACCCTGCCGTGAATGACACGGTCGGGCTGGGACTCAGAGGGGGGCCATACCAGAAAACAGACAGGAGGAGAACATCCCTGTAATCGGTCGTACCATCTCCATTCAGGTCACCCTCTCTCCCATTCTCCCAGCTCTGGAGAAGTCCCATCAGGAAACCTGAATCGAGAGATCCCGGATTATCGGCCGCTGAATCCGGAGGACTTTTCAGAGTCCACACAACCACCAGAAGTAGAACCGGCAGGGCAATTCGTAACAGGAATCTCTGATTCCAGAATAGACCAGGTACCCCGGAAAAACCGCTTGGCCACATCGCGCCTGCCTCCTGTGTGAGGTTCTGTTTCGATCAAAGGAACAAAAGGGCGGAAGGGAACTCCTATGGCATTACAGATGAAAACATCCTCAGCAACTGCCCTCAGGAGGTCCCGCAAGCTGAGGAATCTCAAGGAGACAAAGACATATAAAAAGGTTACTCCACAGGGGGATTCCGTCAAGCACGAAAAATCTTTACAACCAACAATGAGCCCATTCCTTCCGGTTCGAATCGATGGACCCGATTGCCAGGTCTACTAACAGTAAGGAAAGTTTTACGGATCACACACTCCATCCGTGATGAGAAGCAGAGACTGGTTTCTTCTTTACACCCGGAGAACAGTTATACCCGACCAGAAGCAGTGATAGGCTATCACCAGCGCTTTTCGAGCCAGCGAAAACGATGCAGGTCACTGTCAGCCAGAGGAGGGTCACTCCCATCGAACTGCACCTCGAATACAAACCTGACACATCACAGGCCATTGCACGAATGGAAGCATGGTGGGAGGGTGAAATCCTGGATCGCCCCACAATCCAGGTCACTGCACCAAAGGCCGATCCCAGGCCTTATCCGGCAAAGCATCATGCCAATCTGCGTGAGCGTTGGATGGATTCTGCTTACACAGTTGAATGTGCCTGTATTCACATCGCCAACACCTACTGGGGCGGGGAAATCCTTCCCTACTTCTGGCCCAACCTGGGGCCTGATGTGCAAGCCGCATGCATGGGTGCGGAACTCGAATTCGGAGAAACCACCTCCTGGTCCAGACCGGTCATTGAGAATCTGGATCACTATCCACCTCTGGTAATTGATCCACAGAATCTCTACACGCGCACATTATTGGAGATGACCCGCCTCTCACTGGAGATGGGCCGGGGCAGGTTCCTGACCGGACACACCGATCTCCACCCGGATGCAGACCTTCTGGCAGCCCTGCGTGGCCCTGAACAGCTGTGCATCGACCTCGCCACAATGCCTGAAAAGGTGCATGAACTGGTAAACCTGGTAAAACCTTCCTTTGCCGCACTTTATGATATGCAGAGAGACCTGATGCTTTCAGCCGGGCAAAGCTTGACCATCAGCTGGCTGCCCCTGTTTGCCGAGGGACGTTATTACATCCCCTCGAATGACTTTTCCTGCATGATATCGAACAGGGATTTCCGTGAGTTCTTCCTTCCCCAGATCATCGAGCAAACCGAATGGCTGGATAGATCCATTTACCACCTGGATGGACCTGATGCCTTGCGCCATTTGGACACCCTGCTCGAAATCCCTTCACTCGATGCCATTCAATATGTCTGGGGAGCGGGTAAAGGGAGTGCCACAGACTGGATTCCCATCTTCCAGAAGATACAGGAGTCGGGGAAGAATCAGTGGATACCCATTGAAAGGGGGGAGTTGGAGACCATGATGGCAGCCCTTCACCCCAAGGGGGTCATGCTCTCCACATGGGCCTCTTGTGAAGATGAGGCAAAAAGTCTGATTCACCAGGTTTCCCTTTGGCGATGAGGGAGTCCGGACCAAAAGAGGGGTCTTTTCACCACTCCGGAAAATGCTGAGAATTAATTCCATGGCAAAGAATAAACATGGCCAGATGCATATCATTGCGGGCGAGGACAGGGGACGCAGGCTGGCAAGTCCCGCGGATGACCGGATCCGTCCGACTCCAGGCATGGCACGCGAGGCAATTGGCAGCATCCTGCAGGATATCCTTCCGGGCAGTGACTTCCTGGATCTTTATGCGGGTACTGGTTCTGTCGGCCTGGAAGCCCTATCAAGAGGGGCACGAACTGTGACTTTTGTCGAACAGGATCGTGAAGCAGTCACGCTGATCAGAACCAACATCAAGGCCATGTCTCGTCCAGGCGATTGCCGTTTGATGGTTGCCTCGGCTGGTGAACAGTGCCGGGCATTTGAAAGATCTGAAGTACGTTTTGACCTTGTTTTCGTGGATCCCCCCTATGATGTGGAGGGAATTTCCTTGCGGAAACTGGAACCCATTCTCAAGGAGGATGGGATATTGATGCACCAACGACCGGAGAAATATCCCGTGGGAGACCCTTTCAAAGGAACGCGGCTAGAGTGCTATGACACAAGGCGTTATGGAAAGGCAGAGCTTACTTTCTGGCGGTTTCCATCCTCCGGAAAGGGGAATGGAGACGAGTGATCATCGATGGCTAATCTCAAAGCCGTTTATCCAGGCAGTTTTGATCCGGTAACCAATGGCCATGTCGATATCGTGCACCGTGGCATTAAAATGGTGGATGAGTTGGTGGTGGCGGTTCTGGCAAATCCCGGAAAGCAGACCCTCTTTACAGCCGAGGAGCGTGTGGAGATGCTCCGTGAGAGTGTCGGGAGCATCTCCGGAGTCACGATAGGGCGCTTTGATGGGTTACTGGTGGACTATGCAGCCGCCATGGGTTGCCGGGCTATCCTACGTGGTCTAAGGGCTATTTCGGACTTCGAGTATGAGTTCCAGATTGCCCTCATGAACCGTCGTCTGAATCCCAGTCTGGACACTCTTTTTTTAATGCCCAGCGAGGAACATGTTTTTGTCTCATCACGGATCGCCAGAGAGGTGGCACAGTTTGGGGGAGACCTGACCTCGCTGGTCCCGGAAGCAGTCCGTCACCGGCTAGGAGCACGCTTTCCGAGAGGGGAGGCTGTTCAAATCTGAGATTTCCGCCTATAGTCCAACGCGGTCCGCAAGGACTATAAAATGTGTAGGAGGTTTTTGGAGCCAAATGGCGAATCCCAAGCACCGTAAGTCCAAATCCAAGACCCGGATGGCCAGGTCACATCACCACCTGAAAGCACCCAATCTGGCATCCTGCCCCAACTGCGGGGAAATGATGATGCCACACCGTGCGTGCCCGGCCTGCGGATTTTACAAAGGCCGTCAGATCCTCGAGGTAGGATAACCCCATGCCCGTCAGGGTAGCCATTGATGCCATGGGAGGTGACTTCGGTCCTGAACCCGTGTTCGGGGCTTTGGAATATTTGAAAAACCGGGAAGAGCTGGAAGTCATCCTGGTGGGCGATCCGGCCCTGATCTCTCATCGCATCCAAAACTACCCTCAAGCCCAGCTTGTTCCATCTGGAAGTGTGATCGGGATGGATGAGGCCGCCTCGGTCGCCATCAAAAAGAAAGCGGACTCTTCGATATCGGTAGCGGTCCGTCTGGTCAAAGAGGGTGTGGCGGATGCAGTCATTTCCCCGGGGCATTCGGGTGCCACCATGGCCTGCGCGGTCATGTATCTTGGGCGCCTGGAGGGTGTCAGTCGTCCGGCAATCACCACGATTCTGCCGACAGGCGAGCATCCGATTATCGTGCTCGATGTGGGAGCGAATGTGGACTGCAAGCCGGAAATGCTGGTCGACTTTGCTGTGATGGGAACTGTCTATGCGGAAGAAGTACTCGGGCGGACAAATCCACGTGTGGGACTCTTGTCGATTGGCACCGAGGAAAAAAAAGGGAATGAACAAACCCTTGCGGCATTTCCACTTCTGGCCAACGCTCCGATCAACTTCGGGGGCAACATGGAGGGGCGCCAGATCTTTGGTGGATCTTTTGATGTCGTGGTCTGCGATGGCTTTGTCGGTAATATACTACTGAAATTCGGTGAAGCCACCACACGGCATATTTATGCGGCACTCAAGGACCAGATCCGTCAGGCAGTCAGTGCCAACCCGGCGTCTGGGGAGTTACTCATAACCACTTTTGAAACCATGTTCAAGCGTATGGACCATGAGGAGTATGGTGGAGCGCCTCTATTGGGAGTCAATGGGACCTGCCTGATCTGCCATGGTGGCGCTTCCGGAAGAGCGCTGAGCAATGCGGTTCTCAATGCAGCCCAGTCGGTGACACAAAAAGTGAACCGCCTTATCGAGGCTCGTCTGGCTGTGGCCTCAGTCTGAAAAACCTTCTTCTTCATGTCAGATTTTATTTGATTCCTGGGGACAACCGGTGTAAACTAAATATCACCGGACGAAAGGAATCTGCCCAGATGCTGCAAATTACAGAGGTTCGGGTTCATCCATTACCATCCAGCACCACTAACCTGAGGGCCTATGCGAGCATCACGATTGATGGCTGTTTCGTGGTTCATGGACTCCGTGTGCTTCAAGGAGAGCATGGCCTTTTTGTTGGAATGCCCAGAAGAAAACGTGAAACCGCGCCGACACAAGACATCGCTCATCCGATTAACACCGATACCCGGCGGCAAATCGAAACGATGGTGCTGGATTCTTATGCCGAGGCAATGGCCCAGGGAAAAGAAACCGAGTAACGCCCAACTCGTTTATTGAGGACCGGGTCCCTCTTGCCCGCAGTGAACCTTTTCACCAAAAGCCGGACCCAGACACTGGATCCCAAAACGATGCCATCTTGTTGGCCTGGTCAGCGAAAGGTCATCAGCCATTCCCATGACTCTCCAAGAGTATAAACCATAATATGAGAACGCGGGCAGCACCCCATTTCCCTCAACAACGATGGGGGGCTTGGCTTTTGCAATGGGCTGCGGTGTGGAGTAGTAGTCACTTCCATCCTTGGTGAATGAAACCCCGAAGGTTTCAATCACGCTGGTATCGGCGAAATGTCCCGGTGCGATGGGAAGCACACGGTACTCAAAGGTTCCCATTCCTCCCAGGTAGTCTTCGAAATCCTTGCGGCTGATAGTAAGAGAAAAGGATTCGGCTGCGGGGTCACCCGCATCAACAATAAATGCGTGGTATTGGGCTGTGTTGACATTCACCACCACGGCCGAATACTGGACAGCATCGGGAACAACAGACCAGCGGATTGACATGGTGGATTCGGAATTGGGCAGGATCACAACCTCTCCGGCGATGGGAGCCAGAATCTGGGGGGCGGGCAGTTTGTTTGAATAAAGTGCATGGACCTCATCATCTGAGTCGATCCATTCCACAAGGTACCGGGAATATCCTGCAAGTTGTCCCCATGTGGCACTGATCCCGGCTTGAGCGAATTGGGCCAGAATCACAGGAGGTTCGCCTGTACCGGATTCCAGGGGGAAAGTGGGAATTGGAGGATCCTGTCCATTCCCTCCAGAGGGCCTGTTCTGGTAACCCAAACCACCGAGGAAAGCGGCATCCTGGGAACCGATTTTCGCATCCAGGTTGAAATCAGCTTCCTGAAGAAAATCCGGGCTCCCATTCCGCTCAAGATTCCAGATTTTCTGGAACCGGGCGGTATCCTCGAGATCGACATGCCCATCTGAGTTGAGATCAGGGTCCCAGGCGGCCAGTCCGGTTACAGATCTTGAGGGGGATGTCAGTTTGAAAGAATGCCATTCAGGAACCTCCGCGGGTTTGTTCAGATAGAGGCGGAAAAAGGTATCACGGATGACAAAGATGGTACTCACACGCCACCTGAAATCCGGACCATAGTTGGGAGCCAGTGGGACACGGTTGATGACAGTCGGTTGCCCCAGATCTCCATGCCGATGGTAGATGTCCAGTGCGACAATCGGGCCATTCCCATTCTGGATCTCAAGTCGGTCGAATACCCCATAACTTTTTTCACGCGTAACCCGTGACCATTCAAAGTTGACAGAATCACCTGCAAGAACCGCCTCATCTGTAGGGGCAATCACCACAGGTAATTCAGGCTGGTACTGTTCGAGATCGATGGCAAAGAGATTGGAGACTGACCAGAATCCTCGAGTGCCATCGGTGGCAATGGCGCGAACACGCCAGGAGTAGAAACCTTCCATTGAAAAACGGGTAGTGTATTGATTGAAAGCTGTGAAAAACTGCTTGGTGATGGGAGTCGAGGAATCGCCTGGCAAACTCAGTTCGATCTCCCACACAAGAAGGTTCTCAACACCGCCCTGGGGAGGGTCCCAGGAGAAGCGGAAGTCTTTGCCAACCATGTCCGGACCGAAGAGAGATCCATCCTCCGGTTCGACAAGGTCGGGAGCCTCAATGAGAGGATATCGCGGGAGACTGCGGCGTTGCTGAAAAAAATGTATGAATGAAATCAGGTCAGAAGCATTGATCAGGCCATTGGGGGTACCCGGCACAAGGTCGGCCCATTCATTATACAGGATGTCTCCTTTTCTGCTCCGCCAGTAACTCGAGTACACCAGGAGGTCTTCTCCTTCGTAATCCCCATTACCCGAGTAGTCGATATTCACATAAGGGAGCTCTCCCGCTTGTGAGATGGTAAACTGACGAGTTTCTGAAAACGGGCTTCGGGAAGTCCCTTCACGTGCCTGAACCCTGAACTGATATTTGTTGCTGCGGTATGTACTGAAGAAGAGGGCGGTTACAATACCATCACCGACAACATCATCGGTCACCTGGTTAATGTTCTCAGAATTGAGTTGGTGGCCAACCAGGTTGAAATAGACGAGGCCCGGGATCCTGACCTCCACTGCGTAAGTGGTCGCATTGGGAACTTCGGACCAGATCAATGGAAAAGGGGAGGTGGTCGTGATCGTCTGTTTTGAGAAAGGAAACTGAAGTGTGGGGCTGGCCAGTTCGATGTCATCCTTGGGGACCCGGTATTCCGCAGCTTCGGCCTCCATGCCGATGAAAAAACCCAAAAGGGAATGGATCCAGTTTGACTTTGGCTCTGGTGCTTTTCCTGTCTTGAGGTAACTGAGTGTTAAGGAAAAATTGCGCCGAATGCTTCCTGACTGAAGGAAGCCATCTGCATCCGCGAGAACTTCCCAGGTGTATTCGCCCCCCCCACCAAAAATCTGCTCAAAATTGAATCCTGCTACCGGGAATTCGGTGGCCGTGGTTTCGAAGAAGAAAAACTCCGATGTGGAGGTATTGCGAACGAAGAGCTGGTATCGCTCTGCATATGTCACGGGCGACCAGGTGAACAACACGGTCTGGATGTCATTGGAAAGGGTGATGTCGGCTCCCTCTTCTGGCTGATCAAGATCCGCAGGCAAGAGTTGAACGGGTGTGGGAGTCGGACGTGCCGGAGGAAACTTGATTAAGGAATCATGGTATTGGATGAGGAAGGCAATCAGATCCGCCTGTTCAATGAACTTGTCCGCCGAGACAATATCAGCCTGGCGGTTAACCGCCTGAGGGGTTCCAACCCCACCGGCGTGACGATGCCAGTCAAGGGCAAGTGAAAAGAGATCGAATCTATTGATAGTGCCGTCTGAATTGGGGGATTCCGGATAGATATCGGATGCTTGAAACTGGACCACCTCGAACTGACTTTCCGCCTCACCATTGCTTCGACTCCCAAGGGTGGAGATCGAACGGACCTCAAACCGATAGATGCCAAATAAAGTCAGGTTGGTGACCAGGGCTTGTGTGCTCGCGACATCCATCCGGTAATGGATCTTTTCTACCGGATTCCCATTTTCATCTTTGGCCCGGACAAGTTGGATCTCATATCCCGCCGCCCCAGGAACCGCGGACCACTGCATCAATACCCCTTCCTGGCTGATCTTCGCGAGGGTGTACTCAATCCCCAAGACTGGAGACAGACTGGACGGAAGATCGGGTGGATTAACGCCTGGGGCCGGTTTGGCCGGATTTTCAATTGAGCCACCAATGAGAGAGAATGAGGATGAAACACTGGGTTGACTTGCAGTAGCGCCCTGATAGGCAGTCACCTTCCAGCTGTAAAGTGCGGGGTTGATGGACGTCCCGGGAACCAATGGATTCGTACCTGAGCTGTATAAAAGCCTCGAAACCGTTGAAGTAACACTGGATACCTGAGTTCCCCCCCCATTGAGAACATGTGTCAATTCAAGAAGGTAGTGAGTGGCTCCCGGGACATCAGACCAGTCAAAATCAAGGCCCGCGACTGGAGTATCGGGTACGACCACCTCACTGCTTCCTTTGGGTTGTAATGGAACTGGTTTCAAAGTGGTGAACTGGCCATAAGCGGACGAATAGTACAGCAGCAAAGTGGCAATCCATGCCATGCTTGAATGGAAAACTCTCATTTAATTTCCTTCATTCCGGATAAAGATGGAGTCGAAGGTTGTGGTTCAGCCCAGATCCTTCCCCCAAGATGCTCATTTCTTTGAAATAAAATATAGCGATCCGCCTTGTCAGTGGCAAGTGAATTATCGGCACAGCCGTAGTCCTTGAGCAGCCGGTCTGGGCGTAATAGTATTTGTGCCAACGAAGGTGTCAGGAATCCAATGAATCCTCCAAAAGTGGTGGTTGTAGGCGGTAGCAACACCGATCTGGTTGTCCAGGCTCCGCGCTTTCCGAAGCCCGGGGAGAGTGTGATAGGGGGTATTTTCGCCAAGTTTCAGGGTGGAAAAGGCGCGAACCAGGCTGTCGCCGCGGCACGATCAGGTGCTCAGGTCACTTTCATCGGCAGGGTCGGTAATGATGATTTTGGACGTGAAGCCATGGCCAGGCTGGAGGCTGAGGGGATTGATCTCCGATTCACACAATGCGATGACAAAAACGCATCCGGAGTTGCCTTGATTATTGTGGATGCCGGGGGTGAAAACGAGATTGTGGTGGCACTGGGGGCCAACAATGCCTTGTCAACTGACCAGATGGACCAGGCCCTGGAGGTCATTTCCACGGCGGATGCAGTGCTCTGCCAGTTGGAGATTCCTCTACAGACTGTCCTTTATCTTGCCGAAATCACCGAGCGCACTGGAAGGCGGTTTGTTCTGAATCCCGCGCCTGCTGTCCAGCTGCCGGATCATGTCTACCGTTGTGTTGACGTGATCACTCCGAATCTTGGGGAGCTGGGTATCCTGACAGGAATGCCGGTTGAAACGCTGGATGGGATTGAACAAGCTGCCTCCACCCTGTTGCGAAAGGGATGCGGTGCGGTTGTGGTGACACAAGGCAGCCAGGGTTCATTAACTGTCACTCCTGAGGAGAGCTGGTGGACTGAGGCGATGAAAGTCGATGCACGCGACACGGTGGGAGCGGGAGACTGTTTCTCGGCTAATCTCGCGGTAGCTCTCGCTGAGGGACATAACATGAAAGAGGCGGTTCGGTTTGCCACTGTAGCAGCGGCAATCTCTGTCACACGTCTCGGTGCTCAACCCTCCATGCCATTCCGGGCTGAAATCGATGAATTACTGGTGGAAAATAAGTCATGATATGGCTCTGCGTGGGGATTTTTCTCATCTTACTGGGTGGATTCTTCATCTGGTTATCACTTCGTGGTCTTTTTACGAAACGGCATAAACCTCGACAACGTATCGATGCTTCTGTCTTCGCTGTCATGGAACTCCATGCTCAGGACTACCGTCCCAGAGTCTATCCGGCCAACATTATCACCAAAGGAAGAAAGGATTCCTTGAACCTTGAGACCACGCTGAACGAGGGAGAGGTCTCCCCCAGTTCTGCGCTTTTCGGGAACAGTTTCCGAACCTCCCCTCCTGTTACCGATTCCCCCTCTTCCGCTCTCCGGATGCGGACCCTGGACAAAGATAAGGACGGGGAATCCAAAACATTGGGACTCTGATGCCTCCACTATGCGTGTGGCTGTTTCCAAGCCACTCATGGCGTTTCTTCGTTGCCATCCTTGTTTTCCTGTCCTGTTTCCTTTGCCTGTGTACGACAATCTCTGATTATGGAATCACCTGGGATGAGGCAGAGACCAATTTTCCCGCCGCAAGAAGGCAGACTGAATGGTTCAGGCTTCTCTTCCAGGGAGAAAATGTCCTTCATGAGGGGGATTTCCGCACTTATTTCGAAACTGAATCGGACCACCCTTCCCTACCCCGTACTCTCATGGCTGTTTCCCGCCTGATACTCCCGGAATCGATTCCAGATCGAATCGCATTTGCCCTTCCCACCAGCATTCTGGCCTCATGTTTCAGTGCCTGCTTCTTCTGCCTTCTCTGGAAAAGATCAGGGATTCTGCTGGCAACATTCGGGGTGATTGTCCTTTATAGTCACCCGCACTGGTTTGGGCATGCCCACTTCGCTGAATATGACATCCTCGTGGCCATGGCGTGGTTTATGGCTGCCATGACCTTTTTTTCGGCGATGGAGGCTGCAGACGCGGGAGGATCATGGGGCTCTGGTCCCTGGATACCCCATCTCTTTGCTGCACTTGCATGTGGATTGGCTATCTCGGTGAAAATCCATGCTGTTTTTTTACCACTCCCGCTACTGGCTTGGGCTTTGCTTTACCGGAAATGGCAAGCATGGCGCTGGGGAGTCTTGAGTCTATGCTCGATCCCCGTCCTCTATGTTGCCACACAACCGTTTTTGTGGTGGCACACTTTCGAACGTATCCTCAATCGTTTTCAGGACTACGGCGCCAAGGTGCCGATCCATGTGTATTACTTTGGTCATTTGTATCCCGGTGATGTTCCCTGGCATTACCCATGGGTGATGCTTCTGGTCACTTTGCCGGCCGGAATTGTAATCCCTCTGTTTGCTCAGGGAGCAGGCTTCTGCTTTCGGAAAGATGGAAATTCTTCCGGCAATCTCTTTACATCAAGGAGGTGGGTCTGTTTCCTTGTCCTGAACGCCCTGACACTTCCACTCATCTTTACGTTCAAATCGGCTTACGACGGGCTCAGGTTCTTTCTATCCTCCCTGCCATTCCTGGTTCTTCTTTCGGTGAGTGGGTTGGAAAGTATTTCCGGATTTCTCTCTCAACGCTTTGGTAAAACGGTAGCAAACCGGGCAACCATCACGCTCTGTGTTCTCCTTGCAGCAAATCAGGTTCATACCTGTTGGAGAATTCATCCTTTTCAACTGTCTTACTATTCGTTTCTGGCAGGAGGGGTTCGTGGAGCTGCATCGCTTGGCTTGGAGACGACGCATTGGTGTGACTCAATAACTCCCACTTTCATCCAACAATTAACCGATTTGATTCCACAAAATGCTCGCGTGGCGACTCATGCGATGGATGATCCACCCCTGGTGGAGTATCAAAAGATGGGTATCGCTCCCGTCGGTTGGAAATTCATAAAGGAAGGCCCAGCGGATTGCCGGATTATCCAGTTTCGTCAGGGATTTTTCGGTCCCCTGGAATACAGGTTGGTTGGAGAGCGTACACCTATCGCAGAAACCGCTTTGGATGGGATTCCGCTGGCCCGGGCCTACCTGGGGCCTTGAGATCAGGGTTCTGTTGAGGGGAACAGATCACGGTCGATTATTATTGTGGCCTCCTTGCGGAGTTCGTTGAGTGATTTGGTCATCTCCTCCTGAGCGATCTGCCTTCTGACCAGGTTGTAAAGGCTCTGTTTGGTTTTGACCTTGGCAATACACAACCAACCATCGATCTGGATCACTTGAGGATAAACCTGTCCAGCTTCCAGGTCGAATAAGGGACCAAACTCCGGGTAAGGACTTTTTCGGTTTAATAGCGGGAGAATCCCGTTTCTGGTTTTCGATTGTTCATGTTGTGAATAATTTTCGACGAGCTGGTCAAACGATTCGCCAATCCGGGCTCTGGCGAGGATTTTTTCAGCTTTGTTACGTATCGCCTCAACTCCAGCCTGTTCTGTATCCGGAGGAACACGCAGGAAAACAAATTGGACTTCTGGGGCACTCCCTTCTTCCACAAGAGAGGGATGATCCTCGAGATATTTGTCGATCTGGCTCTGAGAGGTGGGGGTCAGGAGGATCTCATCCAGCCATGCCTGCCGGCTTTGTTGAACCATAATGAGACGTGTCCGTTCAGCTACCATCCCTGCTTTAAATTCTTCGTAGGATTGGTTTTCCTGCGCGAGTTTTGCCTGAAATTCCTCCTCTCCAAATCGTTTGCGTAATTCGTTTATCTGTTCTTCGACGGCACGCTCGGCATAACGTTCGGCCACTTCTTTGCGCAGGAATTCCTTGGATCGTTGAAGAGTGAGTTCTTCATCGATCAGATCATCAAGCGCCCGTCTTCTCACGGAATTGAGGGGAGGAACACGTCCCTTGGTGGGACTTTCAGGACGAGCAAACATCCGGTTCAGATCGGAAGTTCGCTCCTCAAGTTGCCGGAATGTGATCACGGAGTTGTTAACCGAAGCAACCACACGATCCACGAAGTCAGTCCCCTGACCCCAGACCCCGTTGATCATGAGTAGGGAAATCCAAGCGATGCTGGCTGCCTTCATTCAACTACTCCTCAAAGACAAGGCCCCCCGAATCCAATTGATCCGGGGGGCCAGGTTTGGTTAATCAGCCTTCACGAAGACTATTCTTGCGGCTTGGAGGTGACGAGTTCGAGATCTCTTGCCACATCGAATCCGAAGTAAGGTGCATCGTGAATCTTCGGAGCGGATCCACCGGCATGGATACCGCCAAACCCATCGAGAACGTACGTACCCTGAATCAGCCTGGTTTCCGGATCAAGCGACAACTCAAGGTCACGTGCGATGTTGAATCCGAAGTTTGGCAGACCCCTGGTGACCGAGTTGACACGGATCGGATCCGTGGCAAGAGGACCACCGACTGAGACTTGACCATACTTCGAGAGGACCAGGACACCATCGATCGCCATAGTTGCGGGGATTCGTGCCAACTCTGCGTCAACATAGATGTCGCGGTTGGGCACGTAAGCGTTGGCGGGTACGATCAGCGCGGAGCCACCAACCGGACTCAGTCCACCACGTCCATCAAGGATGTAACCACCCTTGACAGTTCCGTCGGCGTTGTAATCCAGCTCGAGGTCACGTGCAAGATCGACACCCAGCGATACGCCTGTCAGCGGAGTTGCAACAGTACCGAATGTTGTAAGACCGCCGAATCCATCCAACATGTAGAGTCCAACGTTTGGTCCGATCTGATTCGGGGCGACCTCGATGTCCTTCGCCAGATCGGTTGTGAACTCGGTGAAGCCTGTCTGATCGACTGGCAGAACATCACCCAGAGCAACGATCTGACCGCGACCCGTCAACCGGTAGAAACCTGTCGGTGAGTGGGTGTACTCAGGAATCGCCGGCTCGCCAAGGATAAATCCGTCTTCCAAGGCACCATTGGCACGATAGAATCCAGGTTCGATATCCCTCGCCACGCCATCTGGCAGGAAGGTCGGCTGGAGTGAATCGACCATGCTATCCAGACCATTCCGCAATGTGATGCCACCAAAGGCATCCAACACCGCGTAGGTCACAACCTCGACATTGACCGTGATCACGGCACTGCGGTTTCCGGCAGCGTCGATGGCTCTCACGTAGACAGTGTCACGACGGTTCGGGAAGTTATAGGAACCGGAGATCACATCTGGCTGCCTCAAGAGCGAGCCCATGTTCACCGCATCCCAACCTCCCTCTACATTCGCGTAGAAGTTTGCGTAGAGCAGGATGTTATTGCTGTCAGCGGACACCTGGACACGTGCACCGGACTCAACAGCCCTGTTGAGACCTGTGATATACGAATCCGTCTGTGGATTCTCCGTGATCACAAAGATCTTGGTGATGTCAGGATTCGGAATCATCACATCCAGGGCGATACGTGCCGCTTCAGACTCGTTACCGAACTCATCTTCGGCGGTCAGCCACACCTCGGAGATACCGACAACGGTCGGTGGATTGACCTGGTTGTTCGCATAGTTCTCACCGATGGATGTCTCGGGGAACGATCCCGGAGCAGGCGAACCATTGAAGCCTGTCTGCGGGATCAGGATCGGGAACCCAGGCAGTTCGGATGTGAGAGAAGCATCGGCATATGCATGCAGCCGCAGATTCTCCTCACCCGTTCCAACCGCATTGCGGAGACCTGTAATCGTATCGTTGAACGAACGTCCACGCTCGGTCAGCACGATCCGGCTGATATCCGGCATTTGCGGAGCCACACGATCCGATGTGTCGATCGCAACCACCGGGCTCAGGTTTCCGTATTCATCCATGGCCACCACATAGCTGACCGGTGTTCCAACCCGGCCCACATTGATCGCCTGGAATGCTCCAGCGGTATCGGTCAGAGCATTTCCAAGCAGTGGCAGACCCAGGATCGAATCCGTGGCACTGGCAACAGTGGTACTGAACAGCAGCTGATCAACCGCTCCAGCCGCACCTTCAAGCCCGGCGATGGTGTTGTTGTTCGGGTCGTCCGCGTTGAACACAAACCGGTCTGGAACGGGTTCATCTACCGAACGATCCAGATCGATACGGACAGGCAGCGACTGGTTGCAGGCATCATCCTCAGCCACAAGCCACAGGCTCGGGAACCCAAGCAGAGTATTGTTGACCACCATGTTGGTCCCGACAGACTCGGTGATCCAGCTACCATTGGCGGGATCGACAACGATCGGGGAGACACCGGTCAATTCCGTGGTCAGGTACTCATCGGTGTAGACACGCACCAACGAGGCATCACCCGGAATCACTGCGCCTGGAAGACCCGTGATGAAGTCCTCACCAGTTATACTCTGGTTGAGATCGACATTGCTGAGGTCAACCGGGTATGGAGGAACCATATCGTTGATCGGATGGCCATTAACACCATCCAATACAACCGCTTCGCTGACGTTTCCGGCGTCATCGATGCTCAGGACCATGACATACTCGAACTGGTTGTCGCCGATGGAGATGGGGCCGAAGGCACCAGTGGCATCAGCGATTGCTCCACCGATGAACTGGGTAAGCTCGTAGTCACCATAGACCTCAACCCAGGAATTGGGCTCGACAGACCAGTTCCAACCAATGACCTGATCGTCGGTTCCCGGGCAGGCCGAGACGACCTCGATGAGCCCAAGGTCCGGAGCGGACGGCGGGAAGATGTCGTTGAAGGCGAACTCTGCCTGTCCAGTGTTGCCAGCCTCATCTTCCGCGGCCACAAAGACCAAGGAGTACTTGTTGTCACCGATCTCGCCATAGTTGAAGGCACCAGTCCGATCGGAGAGGACAGCATTATCTTCGCGGTCGATTTCGTTCTTGAGGAACGGATCGGTGTAAGCACGGACCACCGAGAACGGCTCAGTCTGGCCTTGGAGGAAGTCCTCACGGCCCGGAGTCCGCTCGATTACATCAGCCCAGTACACCACCGGACCAACCACGTCGTTAAAGGCTGTTGCCACAGTGGAAGTGTTACCGGCTTTATCCACCACCACGGCCTGAATCTCATGAACCGCGTTGTCACCAATCTTGATGGCTTCCACACGGTAATCCGGACCAGGCACCCGCTGTGCGAGAATACGAGCGAGCGGCGGGACAGACTGACCGGCCGCGGAATCAGGAACCGCTGTGCTGCGACGGTTGGAGTTGTAGATCGCGATCAATCCGGAGTTCTGGCTGACCGTGGCCATCCGTCCATCGGCGGCGATCACTGGGCCGACCAGGGTATCTCCGGCGACCTCGTTCTCGCCACCTTCGAACAGCGTGAGGGGTCCAGTGGCTCCCGGACGAAGCTCGGAGACCCGTCCACGCGGGTTGATAAAGATACCCGCATAGAGTGCGCTGCTCTCGCCGTAATGAATACCGCCACGGCGGTCAATCGCGATACCCGCCGGTTGAACCAGACCGGTAAGCAGCGTATTGATCGCACCACCGGAAACATCCACCGCCTGGAGCTGGCCGCTGAATGGATCGAACATATTCGCAAGATCCAGGAAGAACAGAGTGCTGGAACCATCGAACGCGATGGACTGTGCTGCTCCAACAGTTCCAGTCGAAATCGTGAGTTGAGACTGAGTCAGCATCACTGTATCAAAGGTATAGATTGCACCACCCGTTTCAGTGACGAAGTAAAGGATGTCGCCCAGTCCGAAGGTCATGCCTGTCACCGGAGCAGCCAGTGGCAGATCGACATCCTGGACACGAACACCAGCCTGGGTGATCTCGGAGAGACGGATTTCAGAGGTTGCACTCGGATTGATCGATGCCACCCAGACGTTTCCGGTTCCCTCGGCCTTGACTGCAAGTGCGGTTGGATTGAGCAATGCCGCATCAAGAATCAACGAGGTCATCGCAGGCGTGATGGCCACCAGGATGTCATCCTGTGCTCCATCGGCGCCAAAGTTGGCAACTGCCAGGACATCGTTGTTCGCGGCGGGTGCCAGATCATTGACAACCGCATTTCCAACCAGCCAGAACGCCGGCACCACCTTGTTCAGTGTTGGCGACTCAGTGAAGACCTTCACGCAGAGGACCTCATTTTCATCCGCCGTGTCGATGTCGATCTGGACATCCAGTTCGTCTTCAACACGCGGGAAGGTACCCGGTGTCTGTGGGAACTGAGCGAAGACATCCAGCGCGGAAATTTCCGGAGCCTGGATATCGACTGGAGCGTAGACAGCCGCGCTCTTGTTGCCGGCCACATCGGTCGCGACAACGTAAACACCACTGAGTGATCCTGGAGTGAAGCTGTTGTTGTTGCCGATTCCGATCGGTCCGACACAAGATCCGGCTGGACCAGCAGCTACCGAGGCCGCGGTAACCGGTGTCAGCAAGGAGGCATCCGCAAACACTTCGAGCATCACCACATCCGAAGCCACACAGGCGGTTAGAGTGTCCTCAATCGGCACCCGGTTGCAGCTGGTGCCCGAGATGTTATTCGACACAACGACGTTCGTGGGTGCGGCTGGAACAGTGATATCGTTCGTTAGAGCGATATCATCGGATTCGTTGCAGGCCGCATCCGAGATGGTGACGAAGAAGGTGGCCGAGAGGTTGTCGCCCAGGTTGAGGGTCCACTGACCATCGACGTTGCCATCATCGCCATCCAGTGCGGAATCCACGAGGTTCTCGAGACTGTCGTCACGGTAGACATTGACACGGACTGCATCCGGATCGAGTGAGATCACGGTCAGGATATCATCCGTTCCTGGAGGATTCTGAATCAGGTTGATGCCACCAAGCCAGAGTGGAGCAGGCGGTGTCAGGTCATTGAGTACCGCAACGCTCGGGCTGGTGTTGCCAGAGAAGTCGATCGCGGAAATCCAGACCTGTTCGAACTGGTTGTCTCCGATTGGAATGCCATAGGTACCATCCTGATCTGGATCATCCACACAGGCAATCGCGGGTCCTGACAGGAATGGATTGTCATAAGCGCATACCACCGAGACATCATCATCAAACACAGTAACCGCCACCATATCAGGTGCATACGGGCAGTTGGCCTGGATCACTGCATCCGGAGCCAATGGCGGGATGCAATCCGGGGCCACATCCGTCGCCTGGTTGGAAACCGGGGCTACGTTACCCCATGGATCCACGGCCTGTACGGCGTAGGTGTAGATGTTTCCATCCTCGGTCTGGTCATCGATGATCTCAAGTTGGCCATCATATCCAGCCCCATTGAAGAGCGAGAGGGCGGGATTGAAGTAAACCACCTTGAGGTTGTGCAGGAACCCACCGGAGCTCTTGATGTTCTTAACAGTCAACTGGTCTCCAGAGAGTTCATAGTAGGTTGAATTGATCAAGTCGAATGTGTCAGTCGCCGAGGCGATCAACCGGTTGCGGGTGGTATCGAACAGGAGCAGCAGATCTTCATCCACAGCGGTGGTCGCAAGAGTGATTGTCACTGTCGCCGCTGTTGGCGCGACATTGATCAATGGGTAGCGTACCTGACGGATCTGGGTCGCCTCAGGATCGTTCACCACCTCGATTGGCCAGTTGCCCACAATCCTGTAGGCATCATAGCCAATGATCCCGACCTGATCGTATGGGGCTTCCTGCCAGAAGACCCTGTTTCCAATACATCCAAACGGATTGGCTTCGAGAGTATCGATAGCCTCGGGAGCCGTCGTATCGAAGGCCACCGCAGTTGCATCGGAAATAATGACGCTTGTGCTGATCAGTGACCGGTTACCTGCCGCATCGCGTGCAACAACCGCATAAGCGTAAGGTTTACCTGGCACAACACTGGTATCCACAAAGGTCCGCGCGTCAGTCTCGTAGTCCACCAGAACCACATCACCCGCCTGTGGGAGATTCGTTCCAGCGATCTGGACAACCGCTCCACTCGCGCCAACCACTGAGTAGGTTTCACCTGTAGTCTGATTCCAGACACGCGAGACCCGGGAGGCATCGATAGGCGCCATAAAGAGGTAGATGAGATCCGGTGTCGCCGCACTGATGGTGGCCCTTTCGGATTTGACGAAGGTCGGGTTAAGCCTTACCCGAGCAGTGGGAGTCACGTTATCCAACACCAGGAGGTTGTCGATCCGGGCGATCAGATGCACCTCGGTATCGACTGGACTGGTAATGGGATCACCATCCGCATCACTGACATCGGACTGAACGAGAATCTCACCAAGATCGTGGCGGAAGATTTCCCACCCGGTGATGGCAACGTTATCGCCCAACGGACGTACAGTGCCGCCTCCTGGAGGAATGTTCGGAACATTCCATGCCAGCAGGTTACCATTATTGGGTTCACCCGCACGGACCTTCAGGTTGGTTACCGGGTACGGATCAATCAGGTCATTGGGTGCAGCCACCACGATATTGGAGATAACGGGTGGTAGTCCAAGACCACCTGTCCGGCCGTTTCCTGCCGCGTCGAAGGCGGCAATGTAGTAGGCGTAGGATCCTTCAGCCGGTACGGTCTCATCGAGGTACTCGGTGATGGCCTGACCATTCGGGTCGTAAGCGGCAATGGTGTCGAGCAGGTCGAAGTCAGTCAGCGGATCGGCTTCGAGGACATCATCCACCGCATCGCGTGTACGGTAGATCTCATAGCCAACCACCCCGACGTTATCATAGGGAACATACTCCCAATCGATCCGGACATCGCGTGTTCCGAACAAGGCCTGAGCCGTGATGATGGTCCGTGTGGGTGACAGGACATCGAGAACCACAAACGGTCCAAACACCGGATCAAGCAGGTTACCGGCATGATCTCGTGTGATGGTCTTGAGGTAGTAGTAGTCATCCGAGCCAATGCCAGTCGGCTTGAGGCCCGAAGTATCCCAGACGAAGGTGTCAGTCGCCGAGGCGGCTGCGCTTGGTTTGGACAGTTCGGTGTAACCACCACCCAGAACCGGCACAGTCTTCGTGATGGTTTGCACCAGATTACTGAACGCAATCAGAGGCGGAGTCGCACTTGCGGTTCCGGTGGCGTAGTAGAGTTCAACGCTTGCAATTCCGGAAGGCGAGGACTGGATGAACACTTCGGAACCACTGAAGGTATCCTGTGCCAGAACTTGAGGCATGACTGGGAACTGGAGTGAGCCAGCCAGGTAATCGGGACGCTGTGCATTCAGACCAGGATTAATGGTGTTGAGAATGTATCCCAGATCCCATCCGGCCGGATCGATAAGTTCATTCGGGGTCCATGTTCCGGGATTGAGCATCGACCAGAGAGCATTTCCAGCGGTTCCATTGGCGATAATTGCCTCGGCCGGATAGTAGACATCGGCGTCATCAGCCAGCGGAGCCTGGTTATCGACGATAAACCGGTCGAACAGGACTACAGTTGTCGCATTGCCGCAATTATCGGTGGCACTCGCGATGAAGTCGATGTAGGCGCCCTCATTGAGCGGAAGTCCCAGCAAGGATGGATTGAACTGAGCGGTCGCTGTGATGACACCCAACACTGGCGGAGCAAGTGTCAGAGTCAGCGGGACATCCAGAGCACCGGTAAGGACGCTGAACTGAGCGGTGAGAGTTGGAGGATCGGTCAGATCGAGGCCTGATCCGAACTCATCGATCCGCAGTGTGACCTCCACGGTAACATTGGCCCCACTGGTGGCGGCAAACGGAAGCGTAGCCAGGTATTCCATCCGAGGAGCACGGAAATCAACTGTGAAGGTCTTGGCACGAGTCAAAGCATCAGTGACCTCCTCGACGTTACCGGCCGCATCGGTGCTGATGGAGTAGAGGCTTATCTGACCCTCACCCAGCGGGAAGAACTGCTGGGCGGAGGCCTGGGTCAACCAGGCAGCTGCGATGGCCGCTGAAGACTCATCACCAATGGAATTGTTCCGGTTGTCAAGGTCCGGAAGAGTTGTCGCCGAACCCAGAAGAAGCTGACCGGCAGGCCCAGCCGCAACCGGGAAGCCATAGAAGTCGACCTGGGCAATACCACATGGTGCCGTGTCGGTTACAGCAGAGGTGATCCGATAGGGAAGCTGTGGTCCGCAAAGGGTACAGTCAGTCACCTGGGCACCCGCCGCCACCGCACAGATGGTGGCACCATTCGGAATACTAAAGGTCGCGATTTCAAAGGGTTGTGTATCAGACAGCACAATTGCGCGGTAGGCAGCATGGGTAATGGTTGTGACTACTTCGCGCAGGACATTGTCCGGATGACGTCCCTGGAACAGCCTTGTGCCACTGAAGCCCAGACCGACCGTCTTGAATCCAGACTGACCAAAGCTCACGAAGGAGACGCCGCCAAAGGAATCGGAATCCGGATAGCTCTCAATGAAGAGATCAAACGGAGCAAGGTGCCTCGCTACGAACGTCCGGTCAAAGATTCCAGAGCCGATATCGGCGGTGTCTGTATCCGGCAGGAACGGCATGGCCTGGGTTCCCTTGGGTGCGAGGGTGTTCGCATCGAACATGTACATGAACGGAGCACCCAGAGGTCCATTGACATAAACGGTGTCATCATCCGCGCCAATGCCGGTGATGTGGTCCACGGTCGGTGGAAGGATATAGGCGGTCGAAATCGCACTCGGGCCAGTGATCGCGCTGAAGGTTGCGATTATCGCAGGCGATCCACTGGGCAGAGTGGGCGCGTAGTAGAGATTGACTCCATTGTACCCAAGGGCGCAGCCCAATGGTGAGGTTAACGAAGCTGGAATCGGTATAGTGGCCAGTACAGCCCCTGTATCCGGGTCAAGCTCATAGATAGAGGCAACTGAAGCACCCAGCACCTCTGTCACAGCGGCGATGAAGAGCCGCGAGCAGACAACTTGCGACTTCGGCGCAACCGGATCATAGATGTAATTTTCCGGTGGGTCTCCAGCATATGCACTGCCGAAATTCGGGACATTGACAGCTCCATCCGCGACGGACATATCAATACCGAACAGGCCAGGCGCCAATCCCAACGTGGCCGGGTCAACAGTCACAGTGGCTGTTACCAGCCCCACATTCGGACGTGTCGGAATGGCAGGAACCGTGTCAAGTGCCGTAACAGGAACAGAGGCTACCAACACGCCTCCCTGATAGAAATCAAATGTCGCCGCGGAGATTCCTGAATCGATCCGGTATCCTGGAACACCAGAATCATCCAGCTGTCCAACGATAGTGAAGCTTCCATTGATACAGGTGAACGGAGACACCGATACAGCGGTGACAGTTGCGGCAGGAACTGTCTCATCAATCGAGTAGTAGGCGTTGGTGGCCGGGCCATAGGCTGTCCCATTGCATCCACCGAGGCCTCTGACACTCATGGCCAGAATGTCGCCATCTCCGTAGAAGCTGTTGATGGGAAGGACGAAGTTGGTGGTCCACTCACCCGTTGCATTCAAGGTAAGCGGCGAACTTACCGCGGTACCCTGGATACTGTAACTGGTGGTGGTGCTGCCCACTCGCAGGTCGAAGGTTCCCGGCTGGAAGATCTGGAACAGGGCATTATCACTGACCGCGGCCAGGGCCGGAGCACCCGGGGCGGAGGACAGATCTGTTCCAGTCCGATCGATCCCGTTCGAAACCAGGCTGACATCATTGAATCCATCCACATCCTGATTCGCGACGCCAGCGGAGATACCCACCGCCACATCCTGGAGGCTGGAGCTTTCGACAGTCAGGTCCTGTCCATAGATGAACTCAATCGCGCCCGTGTTGTACAAGACCACACTGACATCATTCTGACCGGACCCATCACTCTCCGGGACATCCCTGAAGTCAATCACAAACCGGTCATCATACTGACGGTATGTGGTGCTGCCGCCCTGGGCACCCGAGGCATCCAGGCTGGTCCACAACGGCATAATCTTCGGGAGATAGTTGTTAACATCCGCAACGGTCGGAATGTCATCCGACAGAACCGAGGAACTCAACGGGAGGTTCCTGAATCCGAGAACACCACGTGCCGACACAAGAACCTCATTGTAAATACCGCCATAGAATGGGAATTCGAAACCATTCCCAAAGGTGATAGCAACGACCGAAGTCTGGGTATCTGTTGCACCAAAGACGGCTACAGGTGTAACCGCGGATTCAATCGATGGATCCAGTGCGGGAAGAACTCCGCCGCCAGCCCCTGGATACCACAAGCTTGCTCCAGTTGGAGAACCGGATACGGTTCCAGCGAGGTCAAAGTTTCCATTGACCACAGCCTCGGCTGGAGATGCAATGACCGACTGCGGAAGATCGGGATTCACCTGGACTGTGATGGAGCCGCAATTGATCGCTACATTGCCCGCCACATCGGTGACAGTCGTGACGATAGTGTAGGTTCCAGGTGTGAACGACCCGAAGGGAACCAGCACCGCCGAGGTTGTCACTAATCCTGAGGCAGGAGTGCTGTCGGAGAAGATCGGCAAGGCCCCGGTGAGTACAGTGACACCAACCTCAGAGAGACCCGAGTTATCATCGGTCACATCCA
>CAYZUX010000060.1:0-25826 GCA_964481775.1 uncultured bacterium
AATCTCCCGCCAGAGAAAAAGAGGTTCTCCCAAAGGACTCAGAGGGTTCCAAGCCAAGGAAAACACAGGAAACCGAGTCTCCTCAAGCCAAACCGGTCACAAGTATCAGTGGATCGGTAGTTCAAGGTGATACCCCTATCCGGGTGTTTGATGCCAGGGTCCAGGCCTTTCGCGAGGGATATGAACCCCTTGAGACTATCGCCAATTCCAATGGTGAGTTCACTTTCGAGGGGATTGAGCCGGGACAATGGCAGGTCCGTGCCACCAAAGATGGCTTTGCCTCTGTTTCGGCGGACTCGAACGGCGCCTATGTCTCTCCGACTCCAGTCTCTCCTGCCAAAGATATTGTCCTCAGACTGGTTCCCCCGGTTCCATTGGAAGGGAAGGTGCTGAATGTCCTCGGCAAGGAAGTACCGAATGCGATTGTACAGGTGTTTGATGGGCGTAATGCCGATGGGGCAAAAGTTTCTGGTCCCGTATTAGCCACAAAGACAGACAAGGGTGACTTGGACTTACTCTCAGTCAGGAAACCACTGGCTGAGGTTACCACCGATGAGACTGGGGTGTTTCGTTTTACTGATCTCGAAACAGGAACTTACAGCCTGGTGGCCTTTGCGGCGGGTTACTCACGCAAGGTTGTTCTGGGAGCGCAGACCGAGACCACCGATACCGTCTTCCGTCTCGAACCCGAGGTGCGTGTCTCAGGGCAAGTTCGTCTGGCTCCAGCTGGTTCCCCCATTGTGGGTGCCTCCATTGCTGTGACTATTGTTATGAGGGATGCTCCAGCGATCTCCGGCTCCATCCTTACGAACTCCACCGGCTCCTATTCAATTGGCGGCTTGCCAAGACGGTTTACGCTCAGTCTTCGAGCCTTTTACAGGGAGGCGGAATCGGCCCTTTATGAAAACAGCTTCTCGGGAGGCGTCTCTCAACACAAACAGGATCTACTCATCTTCGAGAGAAGACGCATCATCGGACATGTTGTGGACTCATTCGAGCACAAACCGGTTCCCGGAGTGGGGGTCTGGTTGGGGAACCGGCTCAAGAAGCTCTCTGAGGTGGCCCAATCGGATGCCCAGGGACATTTTGAGGTGACCACCGGGATCACCAGTAATCACCTTCTTCTGGGAAAACGTGAGGGGGTTGAGGACCTGACCTTCCCAGTCGAGTTTACTGGTGATGAAGAATCCATGGACCTCGGTGAGATTGAAATTGTCCAGGGCGTCAAGGTCTCTGGAAGGGTGTTAAATGAAAGAAAAGCGGGTGTGGATGGAGCTTTGGTCCGTGCTTTGCCAACTAAGGGAAATCTCGCTACTCCGGAAGACATCCGTAGTGTTCGCAGCAATTCAAGTGGTGATTTTCTCTTTTCGTTAATTCCACCCGGAAAGTATTACCTTTCGGCTGATGCGGCTGGGTACAAGACAGGCTATTATGGAGATCCCAAGCCCGCCACTGAGGGTGCTCACCCGGTATTGGTGGTTCGAGCTGGTCAGCCGCTCCAGGGATTGCAGATCCCGGTCACAAGTGCCGCCACATTCACTGTGAAAGGGGACGTGGTGGATGCGACGGGTACTCCGGTGCTGGGGGCACAAATCCAGCTCCAGCTGGCCGATGGAGAATCAGGCAGGGAAGGCCTGCGAACTACTTCACAAGAGGCGGGCAAGTTTGAGCTGAAAGAAGTTCCGAGTGGCCGTTACCGTTTGACAGCCCAGAAGGAAGGGTACTGGCCCACTTTTCTGGATCGTATTCAGCCAGAGTCGAAACTGGTGACCTCCAGCAATGGGATCAGGGTCGTTCTGGAGAAAAAAGAAGTCATGACTATTTCCGGAAAGGTCACCAATTCCATGGGAGATCCCCTCTTGCATGCTGAGGTGGCAGCCTTTGCTGGACGCATGGAATCCCTGGTGGCAGGGGGACTGTTGACGGGAGACCTGCTCCCCTCCTGGAGAGGACTGGCGGCTCTTGGAACTGACCCGATCGAACGAGGTGCGGTGGTGGAGACCACGACCAAGGGGGATGGGACTTACGTGCTGGAGAACCTCCGTCCCGGTGCCTACACCGTGATTGCCCTGGATGAGAAATCCGGAACCTCGGATATGCTCTATGATGTCGATGCGGGTGCCACTGGTGTGGACTTCCAGCTGGAAGCCAGTTCCACTTTGCGTGGAACCGTATTCAATTCGGATGGCAGAACACCCTGCCGTGAATTCATTCTGGAAGCTTTTTCTGAAGCAGGCGGTTCTCCCATCGAAGGAAAAACCCCTGGGGGAAGAACGACAAGCCGTGTTCAGTCAGAGGATGGATCCTTTGAACTGAGTGGCCTGGTAACCGGTCAGTATATCCTGAATGTACAGGCTGAAGGGCAGGGTGAGGTTTCCACTGCCTTTGAAATCATCCCGGGAGAAGAACCACCAGACTTAAAACTTGTCTTGAACAGTGGTGGATCAATTGTGGGAAAAGTGGTGGGAAAGGATGGGCAACCAGCCACCGATGCCACGGTTGGATTGGGTGATATCCGCCGGGCAGTTTTGCCGGATGGCTCGTTTACATTCCTTGGTCTTCCCCCCGACCGTTATGCCGTTGTGGTCACTCATCCCGGCTACGCACCCGCGATTGTCCCGAATATCGCTGTTCAGGATGGTGTTCCTGCCAATGTGGGCGTGATCCAACTCGGCGAAGGAGGAGCGATCCAGGGCTTTGTCCGTTTTTCGAATGGCGCCGGTGCCGCCGACTATGTGGTTCAGGCTGAACCAGCTGGAGGAATGACGAATCCCACCCATGTCGACCTCTTTGTCACACGTACCGATGATTCGGGGTATTACACATTGTCAGATGTCGCTCTGGGGCAATACCGCCTCCTGCTCCGTTCGCCTTCGAGCCGGGGGAACCTGGCCCAATCCGGGTATGGTCAGGTTCTCCAGTCGAGGTTTGTAACAGTCAACGAAGGTGCACCATCCAACGTGGACATCACTGTGGATTCGGGATCAAGAATGTCTGGGAAAGTAACGGTCGGCGGGAAACCGCTGGGAGGATCGACGCTGGTTCTCTATCCCCGTTTCAGGACCGAGGTGACCGAGTTTGTGACCACCACCGATCGCCTTGGAAACTACACCTTTGAAGGGATACCCCCGGGATCTTACATGGCGGTTGCGGGTGAGTTTTCGATTGACCAATCTCACAGCGTGACACTCACGGTTCCAGAGGTGGAGGATTTCGAACAGAACTTCACTTTTTGAGAGTGGGGCCGGAATGGGATTTCAGACCCGGTTCAGCATTTCAGGCTGCCCGGTAGTCTCGATGGCCGAACGCCACAGCTCTCCCTGGGGATCGACATGCTTTCGGCCCATGACGATGGCTTCCAGGGGGATATGGCAATGGACATTATTACAAGTGGCCACCAACATGCGAGTCCGTCCCGACATGGCGGCATGGGCCGCATTGTGAGCAAGCCTCTGGCAGAAGATGCTGTCGGTTGAACTGGCACGGAAAGACCGTACCAGGTAGCTTGGATCGATATAACGTACCCTGGCCTCAAACCTCTGCTCTTTGAACCAGCGCGATACCCGGTCCTTGAGGTATATGCCAACATCCTCCAGGATCCGGTTTCCGGATGCATCCAACGGAACCTTCTCATTCGGCGAAGTCAACAAACTTTCGGCGACCCCCTCCGCGACCACTACCAAGGCATGGTGCCGGTTTTCCAGGCGCTTTCGCAGGGCCTCCAGGAACCCTTTTTCTCCTTCCAGGTCGAAAGGAACTTCCGGGATCAACAGGAAATTGACATCACCACTGGCAATGGCGGCATGAGTCGCCAGAAATCCCGACTCGCGCCCCATCAACTTGACGATCACGACTCCATTGTGTTCCGCATGTGACTCAACATGCGCCCCATGCAAGACCTGGGCGGCCACAGCTACGGCGGTATCAAATCCGAAGGTCTTTTCCACCAGGTCGATGTCATTGTCGATAGTCTTGGGCAGCCCGATCACAGAAAGGTGGTAACCTCTCCGCTCTGCCTCGGAAGCGATTGCCAACGCTCCCTTCTGGGTTCCATCTCCCCCAATGCAGAACAATATCTGGATCGATCGGCGGATGAGAAAGTCCACCATGAGAACCGGATCCTGATTTCCACGAGAAGTTCCAAGGTAAGTTCCCCCCTCGTTTGAAATTGTTTCGATCTCATCCGGTTTGAGCAGGAAGGGAGCCTCGCCTACGCCATCCACCATCCCCTTGTATCCATACCGGATCCCATAGATCGTGGTTACTCCGTATCCATAGGTCAGGATCAACACAAGGCTTCGAATCACATCATTCAAACCTGGGCAGAGTCCCCCGCAGGTGACAATGGCCGCACTTGTTTTGCTTGAGTCGAAAAACAATCGCCGCCTGGGTCCTGCTATCTCGTAAGAGGGCGGCTTGCTCCCATCATTGGGCAGATCCTTGAGAAGGGGGGACAGAAGCACTTGTTCATCTTCTTCGATGAACCGGATTTTTGGTCCTTCCAGTCGTGATCTGTCCTCATGAAAAGGAGACGAGAAAACAGGTTGTCCCAGCCTGGGTATCCCGCGGTAGATGATATCCAGGAATGAAGGGCTTGAGAGGGACTTGCCTGGGGCCATCTTCTGGGTTCTCGATTCTTATTGAGGAGATTGGGGTTGAGCTGATTCGGTCTTTTTCAGCTTCTCGACCGCGGTTTGACTTTTGGGATCTCCCTCAGCAGCCTTTTTCCAATACTCACGTGCTTTCTCGATTTGACCGGTCTTCTCATAGGCATCTCCCAGGTGCTCGAAGATGACAGAGGAGCCACGCATGTAGTCTTCAGACAGGAGAGAGATAGCCTTTTCCAGGGTTTCTACCGCTTTCTGGTACTGTCCTGTCTGGAAGTAGACCCACCCCAGGCTGTCTGTGATATTGGGATTGTTGGGTTCAAGGGAAAGAGCCTTCTCCACCAGTTCCAGGGCCCGGTCGAGTTTGATCCCACGCTCGGCGTACATGTACCCAAGGAAGTTGTATCCTTCGGAGTAATTGGGGGCCACACGCATGGCTGCCTCGGCCGCTTTTTCGGCTCCCTCGATGTCATTCATCTTGTCACAGACAATTCCCAGCTGGATGTAGAGAGTGGCATCCTCCGGGTTTTGCGCGACGGCCTGTTTGAAAAGTTCGCGGGACTCATCGTAACGTTCAAGATCCGACATCAGATGAGCCAGCCCTTTAATAGCCATCAGGTTCGTGGGCCAGGCCTCGATGGCGGACCTGTAGGCCTTTTCAGCTTCCACGCTTGCCCCCATCACCACGGCAGTGTATCCCTGCAAGGTAAAGGCTTGAGAGCGCAGCGTTGCTTCCTCAGCTTCCTTCGAAACCTGCACAAGGTAAGGGATCGCCTCTTCTGGGGATCCCGAACGAAGATAGGTTAATCCAATTTCATACCGCAACTGTTGATTGGTTGGGTGGAGTGACAAGGCACGGTTCCAGTACTTCACTTTTTCCCTGGTTTTTCCATTATCCTGGTATATATTTCCCACCTCCAGGCACCTCAGTCCTTCCAGAGTGTCAGAGGCAGCCTCGATGGCCAGGTTGAAATGCCTCTCAGCCTCTCCGGGGGAATCCGCCTTCAGGTAAGACAAACCCATCAGCATTTCAATCTCGTCTTTCGCACTTCCAGGAACGGTCAGGGCTTTCGAGGCAGCCTGAATGGCACCCGCGTAATCCCCCTTGCCAAAAGCGACTTGGGCACGGATCAGTGCGAGTTCTCCATCCTCGCCGGCATTCCGGGCAAGTGACTCAAGCTCTCCATCTACCTGATCCCACTGTTTCAACTTGACCAGATATTTCAAATACTCTTTGCGTACCGCGGCGACCTCGGTTGCCGTGGCGGGTTGGGTCTCCAGGTAAGCGGTGAAGAGTTCACGGACCGTATTCACTGCCTCGGGATCTCCATGAATCATGTGAGCTTGCAGGAGTAGAATCTTACCATTCCTGTCACTGGGGACTTTCTCCTGGTACTTTTGCAGATAATTCACCGCTGCCTTTGGCAACCCCAGCTCCAGGGCCAGTCTCCCGGCCATCAGCAACTGTTCGGGGCGGGGTTTATAGTCCGGATTGCTTAGCAGAAGAGCCAGTTCCTCCAAGGCACGGCTCTTGTATTTGATTCGCATTTCCCCGGTACTGGCCTCGGCCTGCATGATGGCGATCTGTGCGACTCGTTCATCGGGAACCGAGTCGCCCTTGGCCTTGTCGATATATTCCAATGCTTCCGCGTATTGCCCCAAACCTTGCTTGCACAATCCCAACAGATACGCAGCCTCTTTCCCCAAGGGTGAAGACAGAACTGGCTCAAGGAATTTTTGGGCCTTCCCGTACTCTTTGAGGTAGAGATAACAGCGGCCGATGTAAAAGCTCCATAAAACCGATTGTTGGGGGATGGCTTGCTGGAGGATCATGAAGTCTTCAATTGCCCGCCTGAGCATGTCGGGAGAATCGATACGTTGTCGAAGGTATTCTGCCCGCAGTTGCCTTGCCCGTGTCTGTTCGGGTGCCAGTGTGAGACAACGGTCCAGGGATGCCAGCATCTCATCAAGCTTGCCGTTCTTCTGGTGGATCAGGGCCTGGATGAAATGAAGACGGTAATAGTCAGGATCAATCTTGGCGGTCCGGTCGAGATATTCCTGGGCACGAGGGGTGTCATCACGATAACAGATCTCCGCCAGCTGGGTCAGGGCCACTACGGAATTCGGCCAGGCAGCCAGCGAAGCCTCCAGGGTCTTCATCGCCTCGGCCAGCTTGCCCTCCCGGATGAGCATCATCCCTTCGGCCAGGGTGACACGGTGTCTCAGCCGTGCCTGGTCAGTCGCGCTGAGCACCTGGTCCACTCGTTTGACATCCTCCAGGAGAATCGCTCCATTGACTTGGGTCTCCTGAGTGGGGGGGACAACAGGTGGAGCAGCCACTGGAGGTGCACCATCCAGCGGGGCAGTCACAGGCTGGACGACCGGCGAAACGGACATCTCTTCGGCGATAACAATGTTTGGAATCGGCAAAAGCCAGATGATCACGGCAATGGATAAGAATCTGTTTCTCATGACTTTAGTAGGGTAACCAAAAGGGAGATCAACGAGAATAGGGAGGGGTCTTATGGATTTCGTGGTCTTGGGTCGATCTCCCCATTGAGAAAAGCAATCACCTGCTTGAGATCTTCCCACACGTCTTTTTTCGCTGGTGGATTTCGCAATAGAAATGCCGGGTGGAAAGTGGGCATGACAGGGATACCCTGAAAACTTAACCAGTTTCCCCGTAGCTTTGTGATGCCAGTCTTGTTTTTCAGCAGTCCTTTGACTGGAGTGGCTCCGAGCAGGACGATGACCTTCGGTTGAATCACCTCGATCTGATTGATCAAATTGGGGACACAGGTCTCCATCTCGTCTTCTGCAGGGGTCCGGTTCTCTGGGGGACGGCACTTGACGATATTGGCGATATAAACATCCTCGCGGCGGATCCGCATGCCCTTGACGATCATATCCGTCAGGAGCTGTCCCGCCCGCCCAACGAAAGGCTCCCCCTGAAGGTCTTCATCTCTTCCTGGGCCTTCTCCGATGAACATCAATGCCGCATCCGGATTTCCGGTACCAAAAACAAGGTTGGTACGTCCTTCGCACAGGCGGCACTCACGGCAGTCATGCAAGGGTTTTTCAAGCTTGCTGAGCTGCTTTCGTTTATTGGCCAAACGTTCCGGGTCTGGCTGGGGGTAATTGACCACAAAAGGATGCGGGATAGTGGAGGTTGAGGGCCGGGGATGGGGGGGAGGCTGGTTTGACCGAATAGGATCCTTCTCGATGCTGCTCTGTAATCCTTGAAGTGAGTTTTCCGATAAATACAACCGCTCGATACCCATCCGTTTGAGGGATGCGGCCAAATCAGAAAGGTCCTTTTTCATTTTTCCGTGAGATCCTTAAGGCGGATGTTGATGGCCGCCAGGTGTCCGGTTAGTCCTTCAGCCTTAGCGAGGACCATGGCGGGGGGACCGATCTTTCGCAATCCCTCCGGTTGCACATGAACCACGCTGATCTTCTTCATGAAGTCATCCACTGAAAGAGCCGAGCTGAATCGTGCTGTCCCGCCTGTGGGCAGGACATGGTTGGTTCCAGCGGTGTAGTCGCCAACGGGCTCGGTGGACCAGGGGCCGAGAAAGACCGCCCCGGCATTCTGAATCCTGTCCAAAAGGGTTTCCGGGGTTCTGGTCTGGATCTCAAGGTGTTCGGGGGCCACCAGATTGGCGATGACACAGGCTTGCTCCAGATCCTGCACCATCACCAGAGCGCCTCCCGTTGAGAGAGACCGCGAGGCGATCTCCTGCCTTTCGAGCAGACGGAGTTGACGATCCACTTCTTGTTCAACCTTCTCAATCAGGTTCTGGTTCGGGGTCACCAGAAGAGACATCTCTCCTCCGGCATGTTCTGCCTGGGAAAGGAGGTCTGCAGCAACATATCGCGGATCCGCACTCTCATCCGCGAGGATCAGTATTTCACTGTTTCCGGGTAAACTTTCGATACGTGCCTCACCCTGTATCTGACGTTTGGCTTCCATTACATAGGCGTTTCCTGGTCCAAATACTCCATCCATACGAGGGAAACCCGGTAAATCCAAGGCCATGGCGAAAATAGCCTGTGCACCGCCAATGCCAAGCACCTGATAGTGATTAAGCCCCAACAGGTGACATGTGGCGAGGATCATTCTGTCCACGCTGCCGGTAGCTTTCTGAGGAGGGGAACAGACCATAATGGAGGGGCATCCAGCCACCTGGGCTGGAACCACATTCATCACCAGGGTTGAGAAGAGCACTGCTGTTCCCCCGGGAGCATACACGCCTACCCGCTCAAGTGGGCGGAACCTCTGACCAGTCCGGATTCCCGGTTCCTCATGATACCAGTCCTGTCGTTTTTGTTTTGTATGGAAGGTGCGGACTCTTGTGACCGCTTCTTCGATAGCTGCCTGAAGGTCGGGAGTGAGAGCATTCCTGGCGCTGGCGAATTCCTCAGCACTCACCCGGAAAGCGTCCATGGATGGCCGCTTGGTGACTCCATCGAATCGGGCCGTGAGTTCCGCAATCCCCGCCCAACCCTCCTGACGAACCCTGGCTCCCACCTCGACCACGGTAGCGGTCAGGTCCCGGGATGCTGCTTTTCGTTGTCCTAAGAAATCCTCGATTTCCCCAAATCCGAGTCTGGCGTCGATCCTTCTCATATTCTAATACCCAGCCGCACGTCCGGATGCCTTTGCATAAGCGATCCGCATTCCGGCGAAAGCGGACACCGACTTGGCGATTCCCTCGGCATCCAATCCCAGCCGTTGAAGGATCACCTCCCTGGTCCCATGTTCCACGAAATGATCCCGAATCCCCAGCCGGAGTGTCCGCACAGGTGGGAGGTTTTCCTCGGTCCAGGCCTCCATCACAGCGCTTCCAAAGCCACCCAGAAGCGTGTGTTCCTCAATGGTGACGATATCGACTTTCTGGTCCGCAAGCTCATGTAGCACCTGGTGATCAAGCGGTTTGAGACTGCGCATATCGACCACAACAGGATTGAATCCCTCTTCCACAAGCCGCTCGGCAGCTTCCATGGCTTCCGCTACCATTGTTCCGATCGCCAGTATCGCGATCCCGTTCCCCTCACGCAGAATATGGCTTTCCCCCAACGGAATTGCCGGAGTGTCCAGCCAGTCAGGATAATCACCTGTGATGGCGATACGCGGGTAACGCACGGCGATGGGTCCATCATGGCTGAGTGCTGTCTTGAACATCCCCACCATCTCGGCTTCATTTGATGGAACAAACACCGAAAGATTGGGGATCATTCGCAGAAAAGTCATGTCGAACATCCCCTGGTGGGTTGCTCCATCAGCACCAACCAGACCAGCGCGGTCTACTGCGAAGATAACGGGTAGATTCTGTAGCGCGACATCATGGACGATCTGATCGAAAGCCCTTTGAAGAAAGGTGGAATAGATCGCAGTTACAGGTTTCAGGCCGCAGCGTGCCATTCCGGCGGCCATGGTAACCGCATGTTGTTCAGCTATACCCACATCCAGAAAACGATCCGGAAACTCCTCCGCGAACCTGGTGAGGCCGGTGCCTGTGGCCATCGCCGCGGTGATGGCGCATATCCTGGGATCTTTGCGAGCCTCACTCACAATGACCTCGGAAAAGATGTCTGTGTATGCCTTATCTCCTGATTTTTTGTGTGGCTTGCCGACTACCTTATCGAAGGGGGTGGCGCCATGCCACTTAAGAGGGGCTTCCTCGGCGGGAGGGTACCCCTTTCCCTTCTGGGTGATGCAATGGAGCAGGATCGGACCACTCAGTTTCTTCAAACTTTCCAGGGTGTCGATGAGTTTGAAAAGATCATGTCCGTCGATGGGACCAAAGTAACGGAATCCCAGTTCCTCGAACCAGGTTCCAGGAACCACCATGCCTTTCAAGTGCTCTTCGGCGTGGTGGAGCATCTTGAGCATACTCGATCCGACAGATGGGAGGCTCCCCACCAGACGTTCCAGATCGGCCTTGGCACGGTTGTAAATCTGGCCAGTGATGATCCGATTCAAGTAGTCGGCCATGGCGCCGACATTCTTGCTGATCGACCAGGAGTTATCGTTCAGAATCACCAGGAAGTCTTTCTGCAGCTGGCCTGCATGGTTAAGCGCTTCGAAAGCCATCCCTGCTGTCAGCCCCCCATCCCCGACAATCGCCACCACCCGTGAGTCTGTCTTAAGGAGGTCGCGGGCAAAGGCCAGCCCTACAGCCGCGCTACAGGCAGTACCCGCATGGCCCGCTCCAAAGATGTCATGCGGACTTTCATGAATACTCAAAAAACCCGATAGGCCATCTGTCTGACGCAGCGAATCGAATTGTTTGGACCTTCCTGTCAGGATTTTGTGGGGGTATGCCTGGTGCCCGACATCCCAAACCAACTTGTCTTTGGGGGATTCAAACACCCTGTGAAGGGCGATCGTCAATTCGACTGTCCCCAGGTTGGATGAGAGATGTCCGCCAGTCTGCGAGACAGAATCAACAATCCGTTCGCGAACCTCAACGGCCAGCTGGAGAAGTTGTTCCCGGGTCAGCTGGCGAATTCCCTCGGGAACCTTAATGTTTTCGAGCAAACGCTCCATTGTCTTCTCTTGCTTGGGTGGAACCATTTGATTTCACCCTCAATGTAACAGTTGAATCTCCATCTTCCAACCACGGGGCATGATCCGGGTTTTCAGGCAGTTGTGGGAGTACCCTGGTAAACACAGGAGTTTAGCCGGAATAAGACTCCGAATGAATCGCCTTTGTCCAGGTGCCGCCAAAAACACCCTCCAGCCCTATTCCCGGGGGAAAACATCCAACAATGCCTCCGCAAACATCCGGTGCCCTCGCTCATCGGGATGGTTGATCGAATTGGCCTCAAGCGTGATGTAAGGGATTCCCTGACGCCACAGAGCACACCACAGGCGGCTGGCATCCGCCAGGGCCACATGATTCTCCCTGGCAAATCGATGAAGCCCCCGCACATAGGGACGTGGATCCTCATCGAATTTCATGCTTGCCACCTGCATCCAGTCGGGACGTACCAGGTGGGGGGTGATCAGAATGACTTCGGAGCCATTCTTCTGCAGGAGGTTCAGGATCTTCCTGTAGTGGACTTGCGTCTGTTCCTCATCCAGGTAAGCGTCATTGACAAACTCGATCGTGACCAGGTCCGGTTTGGGTTCAAGGACATCGCGGACAAAATCCTTGGCGCTTCCACGAGGGGCTTCCAGGTAATCACGGCTTCCGCGTCCTCCCCATGCGGCGGTGAGCATGTAGATTGTTGCTTTGGGGAAGCGTTCACCAAGCATGCGGGCAAACTGGTTCTGGTACCTGAGTGCCTGAGAACTCTCCACTCCGCCACCATCGGTCACACTGTCTCCCCAAGCCACAATGGTGACTTTTTCCCCCGCGCGCAGTTTGGACAAGGTTTTGGGTAAGTACTTTTCCGCCTGGGACTCTCCGCTTGCTTCCGGCCTTCCCATCTCTTCAATGGGGAACAGGTTGTTGTCTGTCAGTGCCTCGGTTTTCCCCTCCAGCCAGATATTGACAATCGCTGTCTCTCCTTTGGAAAGACTGGGAGGTTGCACCAAGGCGGTACCCGGTTTGCCCTCCACATACTTCACCTTTCCCTCCGGATCGACCACGACACTGTCCAGACGGCAGGGGACATAGTCATAATCTATCCAGACCGGCTGCCCTTCCTTGATCGCTCCTGCCTCGAGCTTCCCAACTGTGGCCCAGAAACCATCCATTTCATAATCCGCACCCTGGGTGAATAGTGTCTCCACTCCCGGTGCGGCTTTGACCTTGACACTCTCAGGCAACAACAACCCCGTGGCGGTGCACTCCACAGTAATGAGCTCTTTCAGTCTGGCACCCTTTCTCCATCCCCCTGCTTTCGGAACAAAGACGGGCAGGGAATCATGCTTCTCATCACGCACTTCAATCCGATTCTGTGGCTGGACATCGAAAGAAACCGCCTCCTTCAGCAGTATCTCTCGACCCGCAAGGGTCACCTTCCCCGGACCTACCTCGATCTTCCAAGGGGCGGTCACACGAACTGGGATGCCATTGGAAATTGGGAGGACGGCGGTGGGGGCCAAGGTCATGAGTAGAAACAGAGAAACTGTGGACACGGCAGACACCTCGAAAAAAGAGTTCCCATGGCCTCAACCATGGAGTATTTTCACAAACCTTCAGGATACCTGGCTTCTATGAAAACGCCGGTATGTGAAATGACCAGAGGGAGTATATCTATCATGCGGGTTGATATTCAGTCCTACCGTGAAAATGGATTTCTTGTCATCGAGGGGCTGGTTTCGTCCAGAGATGTGGAGGCCATGCGTGCCGATGCAGTCAAGATCTGCCGGGGCGGATACCCGCACGAAAAACTTCCCCCACTACCGCAGGACCTACCCGATGAAGAGGTGATCAACCGGTTCCTGTGTATCCATCAACCTCACAAGATCAGCCCCCTCATGCGTGAGATGGTGGCGCATCCGGGTATCGCCGAGGTCTTGAGCCAGATCATCGGCCCGAATGTGAAGTGCATGCAGTCGATGCTCTTCATCAAACCACCCAAATACCCCGGCCAAGCCTGGCATCAGGATGAAATCTACATCCCCACCCGTGACCGGAGTCTGACTGGAGGGTGGATCGCGCTGGATGATGCGACCCAGGAAAATGGCTGCCTTTGGGTCATCCCCGGCTCGCATCAAACCGGATACCTCTGGCCACAAAGGGAGCACAACAACCGGATGGAATTCGATTGGGCGGGAGAGTCCTATGGTTTTGATGAAAGTGCGGAGATCCCGGTCGAATGCCCCGCCGGTTCGGTGGTCTTTTTCAATGGGTATCTCTTGCATCGTTCCTTCAAGAACCGTTCGAACCGCTACCGGCGTGTGCTCGTGAACCATTACATGAATGCCTACTCGCTGCTTCCCTGGGAGGCGAGTACTCCCGAGGGAGTGCACTGCGCCGCCGCCGATTTCCGTGACATCGTCATGGTTGCGGGAGAGGACCCGTATGCTTGGAAGGGGACCACCAGAAAGGAGGATCTTTTCATCCGTCCTTTCGATCCCAAGGCGGTGGAGGGGTAAGGGGGGTGTTTCCGTAATCCCGAATACCGGTGACTCTTTTACATTCTGCTATCCCCGCCCCTGTCGCCCCCACCAACGCCACCAGCGACACCCCCATCGCCGCCGCATGACTTGGCAGTGGCCAGCGCCCAAGCTCATCATGGAAGCTCGACAGGAACCCAAACACCAGACAACAACCAATAAAAACTTTTCCGCCTCCAGACTCCTGAAGGATCACACCGATCAGCCAGTAAAACACCAGTGAGCAGGGGGCCATCAAACGTTCATTGTTGGCTCCGAACAAAGAACTCAGGAGCACGAGAGCGCCGAAAACGAGGAGGTGCTTCCTTGTCGAGAAAAATGTGAATGTGATTTTGTAGTAGATGAGCGGGAGGAAGACAAAAGGGAGAAAGGGATTCACCAGCAGGTGAAAGGGAGTTGTGAACGAGAACGCCTTGGAGGAATGGGTTAGAAAACTCTCGGCGAGGCCAGGACCTCCAGCGGGAATCACCATGGATCTGATGGTGAGGAATACAATAAGCCCTGGCATGAATGACTTCAGATAGGACTGCCACTCGCGATGGAGAGCATTCCTTTCATACAGATACACCAGCGCGGTGGGGATGATCAGCAGGCAAGTCTCCTTAGTTGCCGCGCCCAGACAGAGCATGATTCCCAGGAGCCACCATCGCTTCCCATACAAGGCCAAGAGCATCACAGCCAGGAAGATCAACACCAGCACATCGTTGACCTGGTAGGGATCCCACAGGTTGAAACCGAAATGGTGCTTGTTGAAAGCGAACAGCGAAACCGTGACTGCGGCGATGGTGGCACTTAATCCTTGATTCCGGAAAAGGCAGTAGAAGCAGCAGACTAGAACCCATGAGAAGAGCAGGGAAAGGAGTTTGAAGGCATGGGTTACCGGGAAGGGAAGCAATCCTGCCAGGTAGGGCCCGAGCAGCCGGTACGCGAAGGGACTGGGGATATCATCCGCCAAGCCCGGCGCCGCCGCAGCCATCCTAGTATATTCCCAGATATCCCAGTCCGCGTACCCCGGATGGGTCTCCTCGATATGGCCATACAGGAAGGCCATCAGTGTAGTGAGGAGGGCCAGGAACAGGATGATTACCAGGTCTTTTCGGATCGCAGGATCATTTTTCCGGATCACTTTTATTTGAGTCGTCGATAAACCTCAGAACGATGCATGATGCGATATACGCTTATGGTCTTTTCCTTTGTGTTGTGCCAGTAAAGGATACGGTAATCAGCGACTTTGAACCTGCAAATTCCGGCCAGATCATCGGGCATTCCATGAAGAGGGTGATGGATGATTGATTCTGTTTGATCAGCCAACCAAAGCAACCTGTTCTCAATAGTCTTCCGAATAGGCGGTGATAGGTCCTCCAAGTCGCGTTTGGCATGTTTAGACATCAGGATACGGTATGTCACTCGTTCGTGCCCGGTTCAAATAGCTCGAATTCTCCATCTAGCTCCTGCTTCCTGAGGCTGCGCATTTGCTCGATGAATCGTGGATCATTCACGAGAAGCCAGTCCTCAAGATCTTCCTTTGTCTCAGCGGTCTCCCAGATGGAGATTGGGATATGAATCACCTCGGTTCCTGGTGTTGTGGACATCAATGACCCTCCTGCCTTCTAGCACTTGTATTAGCAATTCTAACGGCTTCTTGTCGAACGAGGGAGGTGAACCTCCAGGTTACGATCCGGCTTTATACACCCCGAACGCCCTGATTGTGGGGCATGCCAGTGACTTCTTGATGACCAGCCGCACCTTGGAGGCGGTTACCTCCGGGAAACGTTCCAGCCGTTTGTGGCCGATGGTGGTTCCCGTGATGACAGTCTTCCAGGCATTTCCATCCCAGGCTTCGATCACATGTTCCTCGACCTGCTGACCAAGAGCGATGTGCTCTTGAACCATGGAACGGTTGAACGTAGTGGGCTGGCCGAGGTCGATCTCCAGCGTGGCCGATGTAACTCCATCATCGGTGGCCCAATAGGTGGAGGGATCCCCATCAACCGCCTTACTGGGAGCGAATGATGGATCATTCCCGCGTGTGTTGCTGGCTGTTACCGGTTTCCCCTCGGCCAGGTTGGATTTGAAGGTCTCACTCACCACCTGGTGCAACTCGCGCAAACGGGCCACATCGCTCTCCGGCAATTGTCCGCGACGGTCGGGAGAGACATTTAGAAGCAGATTGGCGTTGCGTCCCACCGAACGGTAGTAAATGTCCAGAAGCCCCTCCAGGCTCCGCAGGGAACTTTCGTCATCCGTATGCCAGAACCAATGCGAACCGCGAATGGGGACATCGCACTCCGAGGGATACCAGACCTTTTTCCCATCCCGTTCCTGAACACACCAAAGAGTCTCCGGGGCGAGACCATCCTCATTGCCAACCCAACGGATATCGGGGCCACAGATGGCAATCAAGGCCTGGGGCTGGAGTTCACGGATCAGGCCATAGAATCCCTGCCAGTCGTAGACATGCCCCTCGCTGCCGGCTCCATCGAACCAGACCTCGCCCACCTTCCCGTAGCCGGTCAGCAACTCACGGAGCTGGTTCTTGAAGTGTTCATCATAGGCTTTCGAGTCGGCGTACTTGGGCTCATGACGGTCCCAGGGGGAGAGGTAGAAGCCGAACACCACCCCGAGTTCATGACAGGCATTGGAAACCTCGCGGACCACATCACCCTTGCCCTCGCGCCAGGGACTGTGCTTGAGCGAGTAATCGGTGAAGGCGGTGGGAAACAGACAGAAGCCATCATGGTGTTTCGCGGTGACCACAAGGTATTTCATCCCCACTTCCCTGGCCACCTCGACCCACTGGCGGGCATTAAAATCAGTGGGATTGAATGATTCCACCGGTTTGGTGCCATCCGACCATTCCAGGTTGTGGAAGGTGTTCATCCCGAAATGGCAGAACATCCCGAATTCCATCTCCTGCCAGGCGAGTTGTTCGGGAGTGGGGATGGGGAACAGTGGCTCCGGGGGAGGGACTGCCTGGGCATATGCTGAAAGGGTCATGAGGACAAGGCCTCCGAGAAAGGAATGGAGGGACATAAGGGGCTCCTTTGGGGTGGCAGGTTGATCAAGACTTTATGGAAAGATACCTCATCGCGTGCCATTCGAGCAGGCGGACGACCTGGCGGAGTCGTCTCTTGTTGGATGTCTTTTCGAGGTTATCTACTCAAGTCCCCGGCTGATGTGAAATACCCTTATCCCGCTTTTGAGTCCTGTTCTTGAAAGAAACTACCACCTCAGCCTGGAGCGCATTGGCGACCCTGCGGAGCATTCGGAGCGTATGGCCATCATAACCGGGAGACTCAAGACGGCTGATCTGTTGTTGTGTGGTTCCAGCGCGTTGGGCCAGTTCCTTCTGAGACAGTCCCGCCTGTTCACGTAGTTCAATCAATTGGAGTGCGACATCCCAAGCCTGCCCTGCCTGTTCAAAACGCTCCCTGAAGGCTGGATCACGGAGTTGCTCTTCGAGATAAGCATCGAAATTGGTTTTACTCATGACTTAATTCCTTGCCAACCAGTCCTTCATGCGTGACAGAGCGGTTTCCCGATCTGTGCCGGGGATCTTTTGTGCCTTACTTCGGATACCATGCAAAGCCACAATCCTTTGACCTCTGACAAAGAAGTAGAGGATCCGTGTGTTGAGCTTTCCCACATGCCGTAACTCAAAGATTTGATCACCTATGGATTTCGAAAGCGGTGGCCGGTGGTATTGACGGTTCCGCAGTTTCGCTAGTCCAGCCACCACTGCGGCATGATCATCGGGATCACTCATCCTCAACTCCTCAAGGAAGTCCCGAACTGGGCAATTTCCTGATTCTGTTTCATAGAACTCCTACTTCGAAGTTCATGATGGGTCAACACCTTATTTGATGTATTTCTTGAGATCCACAGCGCATAAGAGTTCGTTGTCAAGAAAGAGAGCGGGGGTAATTCCTGCTCGAAGCGTTTTCTGAAAGCTTGGGTCAGTTGCTGAAGGTAGGAGACGAGAGTGGGGTGAGGTTTGGCCCACTTGGAGCGGTAGAGTTGATCGAAGAGGATTTTCATTTTGATCTTGACCTCGCGTTCGGAATGGAAGTGACCGCCGGAATTACGGCGGAGGTTTTCGATGAGGTTGTTGAGGCCTTCGGGGAGGTTGGTGGTGCGGAGGTTGGGACGAGCGGCTCGGGGGTAATGCATGAAGGTGAGATAGGCCTGTGTGCGCGATTCGAGATGCTGAGCGTAGGAGGAGTAGTCTGGGGTGAGGAAGAGGAGGAGGGTTTGCCATTTTTTGCGGGCGGTGTCGAAAGAGCTGCAGGAACAGATATCCTGCCAGGTCTGATGGAAGGTTTCATAATCAGTTGGGGAGAGGTGTCGGCGGGCATTGCGTAACAGATGCACGGTGCAGAGTTGATGGTCGCTGCCGGGCAGGAGGCTGCGCAGGAGCGGTTCCAGGCCAGGGAAATCGTCCGTGACGACCAGCAGGACGGGCAATCTCGTCTGTCGAGTGTCCGCGACGGTCACAAGGCTGACTTCAACCCGGTCTCCCACGAGTGCGATCTGGTGCTCACCGACGATAACCCACGGAGCCGGCTGCTGGACGAGATAGATCTTGAGAGCGATCTCCACCTCGGACAAGCGTTCCGCCGTGCGCCGGGCGAACAAGAGCGAGCGGACTTCTCTTGGAATGAAGTGTGCCTATTCCTCGAAAGGGGATTCCATTCACCCCGGAGAAGGGTGAGGATGATGCCCTGACCCGTTCATTTCATCTACTTTCAATGGAGGACCCCATGTCGCATCTCCACGTATGGATTTCCATTCTGCTTCTCTCCACCCTCTGTCTGATCCCGGTTCACTCAACACCAGAGGGCGGTCAAAGCATGAACATCGCTATCACCTCCCCGATCACCAGCCTGGGAATCGGACGCACTCTTACGGTACATGCGGTCGTCACAAACAAGCAAGGGAAACCTGTAGCGGATGCCGAACTCCATCCCTACGCCAATGGACTCCGTTGGGGCGCCCATGAGGTCACCAACACCGAAGGCAAGGCGCGGTTCATGATTCCATTCCCGGATCCTGGACCGGTCGAATTGAAAGTGGTGTGGGCCGGACAGAACCTCTCCAGCAAGGAACAGTGGATCTGGAACAAACCCCCCGAGGAGCGTCAGACCCTCTATTTTCAGAAGGTGTTCGAGATAGACCAGAAAGTCACCCAGGCCACCTTGTGGGTAGCAGTCGATGACCACGCCAAGGTGTTTCTGAACGGTCATGAGGTCGCCAACAAGGCTGGCTGGACCGATAACAAGGCGGTGGAAATTGATCTCTCGCTAATCAAGTCCAAGGGGAATGTCCTTTCGGTGGAGGGCACCAATGGTGGGGGACCGGCGGGGTTGCTCCTGGCTCTGATCCTCAAGACAGATCAAGGGGAACACCAGATTTCCAGCGATGCGACCTGGCAGGTCTTCAAGCAAGCCCCAGAGGGCTGGCCACTGGCAGCCTTTTCTCAAGGCGGTCCTGTTGAAGTGCTCGGTGGTGCCGATACAGGTGGTTCGATGCCCTCGCCCTGGCCGGGGCTTGTGATACGCAAACTCCGCACGACCGGGACTCCGATGCCAGCGGACTCTATTGTCTCCAATACGCTGAATATCACTGTGGAGAAACGCGAACTACAAATTCCCCCGAAGGATCCCAACCATCTCATTGGAATGCAGTACGAAACCTGGTTCACACCCCTCAACATCTGTTGGCAGACAGGCCAGGCGATTCCCCTGATGGGCCTCTATCAGTCTTATAACCGCAGCGTGGAGCGTCAGCATATCCTCTGGATGATCGAGTCCGGCATCGATTTCCTCCTGGCGGATTGGTCCAACCACATCTGGTTCAGCAAACGCTGGGAGGACCGTGCTCCCAGCTCAAATGAGATCATCGAAACCACCACCCTGCTATTGGAGGTGTTGGATGAAATGCGCAAGGAGGGATACGAGGTCCCCAAATTATCCCTCCTGATCGGCATCAGCCATGTCCGTCCCGAGGGCCCGGATGCAGTCCGTGGGATGCTGGCCTGGATCCATGATCACTATATCGCCAATGAGCGCTTCAAGGGCCTCTGGCAGGAACTTCATGGGAAACCTCTCATCTGTGCCCTGGACCTTGGGGCTTCCTATCTGAAAGAGAAGATCCCACTGGATGACCGTTTCACCCTGCGCTTCATGGGAGCGCAACAGGACTCCAATCACCTCAATGAGATGGGCCTATGGTCCTGGATGGACTGCACCACACCCCAGGTGACCTATATGGATGGCAAGCCCGAGGCAGTGACTGTCAATGTCGGGCATTTCGGACCGCGGGGTTGGAAGTATCCTCCAGCGAAAGGACAGCGTGGCGGCGCGACCTTGGTTGAAACCTTCCCGGTGGCTCTGGATGCCAGGCCATTGGTTCTCCAATTCCACCAGTTCAATGAGTTCGCGGGGCAACCGGAGGGTCAGGGGCATGGTCCCAACCATGACTACTATTACGACAGCTACAGTTCCGAGCTGAATGATGACATCGAACCCACCTCGCTCTCCGCGCCTGCGTATCGTGGGACTGGCGGATGGGGCTTCCTGCAGCTCAACCTGGTGCGAGCGTTGGTAGACTTGTACCGTCTGACTACTCCGGAAACTACTGCGATCGCCATCTCCACTCCACTTCGGATGCAAGCAGTGGAGGGAGATACCCTGACACTGGAATGGTCCACGGTGGGTGTCGAACCGAAAGGGTATTCTTTCGCTCTGGATGGTAAGGAGGTAATGGCCAAGGAGATCAAGGACAGGAGCGCCACTCTCTCCCTGGGTGATCTGGCCGAAGGTGTCCATCAACTCCGTCTGACCGCCAAGGGAACGAAATCCTACTACCCGCTCGTTTATGGCCGCGAGGTAGAACGGCTTAGGGAGCCAGTGGAAGCATATACGGAAATGGATTTTGTGAAGAGGGAGAGATAGGAGCAATTATTCTTATCTTAAGTTCCCTACCACAAACTCCGGACATGGCGATAGGCCCGAATCTGTTTGTCCGCAGTGAGGATGATTGCGTCCTCCTCACGAGCAGTTGCCACAATGATCTGGTCTGCTGGATCGCCATGAAACTGGCCAGGAAGAGTGGTGGACTGGTAAGCGATCTTGGGAGTCAAGGGAACCAGCCGCAGCTTGGGCATATCCATGGCATGTCTCATCCACTCTTCAGGATCAGAGAAGATGTTAATCCTCCCTTTCTCGAGGAGTTTTGAGAATTCCCATGGTGAAATTGCTGACAGCAAGATTTCACCGTAGTCTTTTGGATTTCCCAAAACAGATCGGACTTTTTCAGAAAGATTCGCAGAGCTGGAATGCCACCAGATCCACACATGAGTATCCAGGAGGTAGATCAACGGCACGCCTCCCACATTTCGGGTCCAAGTGGTGATACTATATCACCATGGATCTCAAGTGTTCCTGCAAGTCGATCGGGAATCGATTCCTCATCTGCAGGTGTGGCGGGTGTTAACTGAACGAGGGGTTCTCCTCGTTTGGTGATGAGAACTGGTTCCTTGGTTTCGGCAACCCGGCTCATGATTTCGAGCGCTCGTGATTTAAATTCAGAGACTCCCATGGTGTCCATTACTGGGTCCCTCCGAGATATTGCGGGAATGGTCACTTCTTATGGTCATGTTACCAGAATGTCGAGTCCCCTCCTATTGTGCTTGTAAGAGCGTCCCCCCTTTGCCTTGACCTTCCTTGCCTTGGGGCTCTAACCTTCCTGCCTGTGCTCGTTCCCTTTCAACGTGGCCATTTCATCTCTCTCTGGAGGCTCATCCCATGAGTGCTTGCTTTGGGGTTATTGTTGGTAACCGTGGTTTTTTCCCGGATGAACTCGCCCGCCGTGGACGCGAGGAGATCCTCGATGCCCTTTCAATGGCTGGTTTCGAAGCTGTCTGCCTTGGAACCGAGGATACCAAACATGGTACAGTCGAAACGCGTGAGGATGCCAAAAAGTGCGCCAACCTTTTCAAATTGAACCGTGACAAAATCCAGGGAATCATCGTTACCCTTCCGAATTTCGGAGATGAAAAAGGGGTGGCCGAGACCATCCGTCAGGCTGGCTTGAATGTCCCCGTCCTTGTTCAGGCCACACCCGATGATCCCAGGACCTGCAGGATGGGGCAGAGAAGGGATTCCTTCTGTGGCAAGATGTCAGCCTGTAACAATCTGCGCCAGTATGGCATTCCATTCAGTCTGACACGCAACCACACCGTTCACCCCAACACGGAGGAATTCCGTGAGGATTTGGAGAGATTTGCAGCGATCTGCCGGGTCACCAATGGAATGCGGTCAGTCCGGGTTGGAGCTGTCGGGGCGCGTCCTGCGGCTTTCAACACAGTCCGTTTCAGCGAGAAGATCCTGGAAGCCCATGGGATCGCAGTCGAACCCCTCGACCTCTCCGAGGTCTTCGGGCGTGCCTCACGGTTGTCAGATGATGACAGGAAGGTCAGGGAGAAGGTGGCCTCCATTCGTGGGTATTTGGAGACGAAGGGGAGTATCGACTTGTATGCCTCCAAGATGGCAAAGCTCGGTGTGGTTCTCGATGATTTCATCACCGCTTGTGATCTGGATGTCTGCGCGATCCAATGCTGGACATCCATGGAGGAATACTATGGCGTTGTGCCATGCACCATCATGAGCATGATGAGCGATTCGCTCCTTTCCAGTGCCTGCGAGGTGGATGTGACCGGGGCCTTGGGAATGCACGCTCTGAGGCTGGCCACTGGGACTCCCAGCGCCATACTCGACTGGAATAACAACTTTGGGGATGACCCGGACAAGTGTGTGGTTTTCCACTGTAGCAACATCCCGAAGCATTTCCTTGAGAAGTCCAGCATGGATTATCATGAGATCATCGCGGAGAGTGTCGGCAAAGATAACGCTTTTGGCACGGTGGTTGGACGCATCAAGCCGGGTGCATTGACCTACACTCGTTTTTCGACCGATGATGATTTCGGGACTATCAGGACCTATGTGGGAGAAGGAGCTTTCGTAGAAGATCCACTCGATACCTTCGGTGGTTATGGAGTGGCGAAGATTCCACGTCTCCAGGAACTGCTGCAATTCATCTGCAAGAATGGCTTCGAACACCATGTCGCCATGAGCCTTTCTTCCTGCGCGGATGTTCTGGATGAGGCGTTTGAAACATACCTGGGCTACGATACGTATTACCATCGATAGTCCGTTCGGAGTTCAAGCTTCAGCGTGCCTGTGCAACCTGAAGGTTGATCTCCAAACAGTGAAGGAGTGGTCATTGCGACGAATTGTTCTTTCAGCACCTCGCCGGTTCGAAGTGGAACAGGTCCCAGTGCCCTCCTGTGGTCCGGGGGAAGCGCTGGTTCGTATTGGCTTGGTGGGTGTCTGTGGGTCGGACATGCATCTCTTCCGGGATGGCAGAATCGGCGAGATCCGGATGACCGAGCCGCTGGTTATCGGTCATGAGTGTATGGGAACCATCGAGGATACCGGCCCGGGTGTGAATTCAACCTTGGTGGGACAGCGTGTCGCGGTGGAGCCCTCTCACCATTGTGGGCAATGCGACTGGTGCCGTGCAGGTCACAGTAACCTCTGCCCGAATATGCGCTTCCTTGGTTTGCCTCCCACGGATGGAGCAATGGCGGAGTTCCTCAGCTACCCGGTTCACTTACTGGAACCCATCTCCAATTCGATCTCGGATGAAGCGGCGGTGATCCTGGAACCGATGGCGGTGGCCCTTCATGCGGTTCGTCTTGCCAAGGTTCGTCCTGGCCATAGCATCGTGGTCTTGGGTGTGGGTGTCTTGGGATGTTGTGTGATGGAGCTTCTGAAACTCACCCAAGGTTTGAAGGTGGTTTGTGTGGACCTGCTTCCGGAGCGTCTTGACCGGGCATTACGTCTGGGTGCGAATGCGATTGTCCGCGCTGCGGAGGGAGAACGTGAGGAGGCTGTACATGAGGTGCTCCAGGAGTTGGGGGGGATGGGAGCCTCGATTGTCTTCGAGTGTTCAGGGGCAGCGGATACGCTCTGGAACATGGCAGAGGTGGCGGCTCCCGGCGCGCATGTCGCGGTAATTGGAACGAATCCGGAAGACCGTATCGCCTTTTCCAGCGGGAGTGCGCGCAGAAAGGGACTTACCATCCGTTTCGTTCGGCGCAGCCTGAATACCCTCAAACCCTGTCTGCGACTGGCGGAAGAGGGCTTGATATCGCCTCATGACCTGGTGACTCACTGTTTCCCCGGCACACAGTCCAAAGAGGCGTTCGAGTTAGTGGACTGTTACGAAAATGGTGTTCTCAAAGCAGTCATTGATATGACCTTGTAGGGTGGGGCTTGCCCCACCGTTTTAGTTTGGAGGAGGCTGGGGCTTGCCCCACCGATTTGAGATTTTTTGTTGTGGGCTTGCCCCACCACCTGATCTGACAGGAGGTTTTGCATCGATGAGCAAGTATTCCCTTGGCCTTGATTTCGGAACCAATTCGGTTCGCGCTTTGATCGTGGATGTGAACACTGGCGAGGAGATCGCCACCAGTGTGTGGAACTACGCCCATGGTGAGGCGGGGATCATTCTGGATCCGAAAGATCCCAACCTGGCACGTCAACATCCTCAGGACTACATCGATGGCACTGTGGCCTGCACCACAGCCGCCCTCAAGGAAGCCACTTCACACAGGGAATTTGCTGCCAGGGATGTCATCGGAATCGGAATTGATACCACCGGCAGCACCCCTCTACCGGTTGACAAGCAGGGTCTTCCTCTGGCGCTTCAGGATCCATTCAAGAAGGAACCCGCCGCGATGGCCTGGCTTTGGAAAGACCATACCGGCTTTGCCGAGGCTGCTGAGATCACCCGGGCGGCTGCTGAAAAGCGTCCCCATTTCCTCGCCAAGTGCGGTGGAACCTATTCCTCCGAGTGGTACTGGTCGAAGGTTCTCCACTGTCTGAGAACCGCTCCGAAGGATTTTGAAGCGGCCCACACCTGGGTTGAGATGGCCGACTGGATTCCAGCCTTCCTCGCTGGAACCGATCACCCCAGCCAGATCAAGCGCGGCATCTGCGCCGCGGGTCACAAGGCGATGTTCAACCCCGGCTGGAAGGGTTATCCCGATGAGGAGTTCCTGGGTGGGATTGAGAAAGGCCTGGTTCCTCTGCGCAAGAGCCTTCCAGACTCTGCTTACACAGTCGCGGATGCGGCGGGTGGCCTGACTGAGGAGTGGGCCAAACGTCTGGGGCTGAAACCGGGCATCGCGGTTGCGGTGGGAGCCTTTGATGCTCACCTGGGGGGTGTCGGCTGCGGCATCACCCCCGGTGTCCTGGTGAAAATCATCGGAACCTCGACTTGTGACATGATGGTTGCTCCCATGGAGAAGGACCTGCCGGATATTCCGGGTCTCTGCGGGATTGTCCCCGGTTCCATTCTCCCCGGCGCCTATGGTCTCGAGGCGGGCCAATCCGCTGTGGGTGATATCTTCAACTGGTTTGTGAATTACCTCCGTCCGGGTGGTAATGACTATGGATCCCATGAAACGCTGACCAAGGGGGCGGAAGCTCTCAAACCGGGAGAAAGCGGTCTGCTTGGGCTCGATTGGCACAATGGGAACCGTACCGTGCTGGTCGATCAGCGTCTGACCGGGCTGATCATGGGGATGACTCTTCATACCACTCCAGCGGAAATCTATCGCGCCCTGATCGAGTCCACTGCTTTTGGTGCGCGTGTGATCCTCGAACGTTTTGAGGAGTATGGAGTCAAGGTCAACCGTGTGGTCAACTGTGGTGGCATCTCAGTCAAGAATCCCATGGTCATGCAGATCCTGGCCGATGTGATGGGAAGAACCATGGAGGTCTCCCGCAGCGAACAGACCTGCGCTCTGGGAGCAGCCATGGCGGGGGCGGTGGTGGCCGGGAAGGCTGCGGGCGGACATGAGGACTTCACCTCCGCCGCCAAGGCGATGACCGGGATTCGTGAGAAAACCTTTGTTCCTGTCCCATCGAATGCGGGGATCTATAACCGTCTTTTCTCTCTCTACAGGCGTCTGCATGACATCTTCGGCACACGTCAATATGCGGAGAACCAGTTCGACGTGATGAAAGAACTGCTTGCCATCCGCGATGAGGTCCGTGGTGCATGAAATACGAAGA
>CAYZUX010000061.1:0-25586 GCA_964481775.1 uncultured bacterium
ATCCTGACGGTCTTTCCGCCAGCCGCTGACCAGGTCATAGCCTTCCTCGAGCTTGGCCAGTAGTGCCGGGATATCCTTTGGGTCATTCTGCCCATCGCCATCGAGGGTGATGACCACCCCGCCCTGGGCATGGTCGAATCCGGCCTGCAATGCGCCGGTCTGACCGACACCCTTGCGGAGTTCGATTCCGGTCAGATTCGGCCAACTCCGAGAAAGTTCCACCACCACGCCCATGCTTTCATCCCGGCTGCCGTCATCGACCACGATGACCTCGTAGGAGCGCCCACTCGGATCGAGCACGGCGCGTAGCTCAGGTAGCAGCCCGGCAAGGGCCTCCTGCTCATCGCGGACTGGAAGGACGATGGAGAGATCCATAGCGGAGACCATCATAGCGCGAAAGGGGGGGCGAGTCGCAAGGAGAACGAGATCTTCTTCAGACTGGATTTCACATCAGGAATTCGGGGTGTTGCAGGTACCAGTAAAGTGCTCCAAGCCACACCGATACCATCATTAACAAGCCAACAATGGCGATAGGTTCCATTTGTTCGGCACGGCCATAGGCATAGACCATGAAGGCAATCAGCCCGATTGGGACCATGATAAAGGGATGCATGAATACGGTTGCATACAGTCCGATAAGGGGTATCAGCGCCAGCAGGACCGGGTTGCCGCCGAAGGCTCCAATTTCACAGACTGCCAGCAACATTCCGATCACATATGTGGCAGCCAGGTAGAAATGGAGCTGGGAGGCGACACGCTTATCGAGACTGTTGTCCGGCTCCTCGAGCCATTCGGGGAAATCTTTTACAGACTTCTCCTGGTGGTCAGAACCAATGGGAGTATCCGGCATGATTTTTCTCTCCGAAGTTGAGAACTACATGATAGACCTCATCCATGCTTCCGTTATCGTGACCGGCTTTGATTCACCCTTTAGTAGTTCACCCACTCCAACACCCTGGTCGGTCCCACAAACTCATCGGCCCCCATGTCGCAGGTCTGCCCTGAACGGGGATCGCCATCGATGTCGGTTAAGGGAACCAAGGGAGAGGACGCGGGACCCGTACCGGAGTTGATGCAGGGGCTTGCGGCTTGGAGATGGAAATCGCCATTCCCGGCGAATAATGGATCGAGCGATATGTTGTGGCCGCCGGAACCGCTCCAGCCACCTTCAATATCACAGTAGTCAGCTCTGGGGATAAGATCGATACCGGTCGAATCGATGATAGTGGGCGAGTTGGCCCAGAAAATACAATTCGTAAACATTGCGCTCGATTCGCCGATAAGCAGGGTTTCCCAGGAGGCTCCAGCAACATTTCCAGCAATCGTGCAGTTCGTGAAAACCGGCTGGGAGAAATTGCTGCTGATCGCCGCTCCCCTGACCGAGGTATTTCCCGTGATGAAACAGTTTTCTAGCAGTGGTTCCGAGGAATCCAAAAGTATTCCGCCACCGTAGGAGGCGCTGCTATTGCCGCTGATCGTACACTGCTGAATGACCGGGGAGGCGATATAACAATAAACTCCACCGCCATCAAACTCCGTGTGATTTCCGGAGATGGTACATCCCACCAAACGAGGCGAGGAAAGCGGGTCGCAATGGAGTCCACCACCGCCTAGGGCAGTCCAGTTGTTTGAAATATTGCAGTTGATGAGCATGGGTGATGAATTGGCGCACAAGACTCCTCCGCAGTATTCGGTGGCGTTACCTTCAATGACACAGTCATTCACCGTGGCCGAATCCACCTGGTCAAAATAGAGCGCTCCCTCATAGGAATACAATGCACCGGTAATCCGGAGATGGTCGAGGATAATTCCTTCGGCGGCAGTGACAGGACGGTGTGGGGAAAAAAGAGAGGCATCAATTGTTGAGGTTCCCCTGGACGCAGGAAGTGTATCTTCACTACCTGCCAAGCCTCCATAAACCGAAACACCCGGTTCCAGCCAAACCGGCTCATTGTAGTCACCACTCGCCAGCCATATTTCGCTGTCACCACCAGTCAGCCACAATGCCTCACATAAGGTAGGGAGTGACTGCCCCCAACTGAGACCATCACCACCCACGGCAGAAGAGGAATTGACATAGAGTCTGGGTGGAGAGAAACCTGCCGTGGGGGTGAGGTCATCGATAGATTCATAAGCGCCCATGTCCACTTTACCGTCTCCGCCGGGACGAGGGTTTCCACTGCTATCCGTGGTAACATCCAAAGCGATGGTCCCGGAATCGATGCAAGGTGATCCCTCGGCCAGACGCCAATTACCGCCAGTTACATCCACAAAGGCCGGATAGACATTGATATTCCCTTTACCGGGCCAGCCGCCTTGGATATTGCTGTAGGTGACTTGTGCGGTACTGGAGTCGAGCTGGATCTCGGGTCCCGAATTCCAGAGAATGCTGTTTTGAAGCTTAAGGTGAGAATTCGTGCAGGTGATTCCAGTAGCAGAATAAAGTCCATAATGATTGCCAGCAATGGTGCAATGGATAAGGCTGGATGTAGAATCATCACAATATAATCCGGAACCCGTTATGTAAGCGGTATTTTCATTCATCATGCAGTTGGTAAAGGTAGGTGAGGAGTTCTCACAAGCCAACGCGCCACCTGCCAGCGCTGTATTCCCTTGGATACTACAGCCTTCAAAGACCGGGGAGGAATTCGCCAAGTAGATTGCCCCACCAACATTTGCCGCTATGTTATTTGAGAATGAGCAACTCCTCAAATAAGGTGATGCTAAGGTGCAATAAAGACCTCCTCCCCCCAGCGAATCGGAACCAGCGCTATTGCCCTGAATGGTGCAGTTTGCGACAGTCGCCGAGGTAACACCGGAAAAGAACAAACCACCCCCTGTAGAACACTCGCCGCCGGTGAGGATGAAACCATCAAGCACTGAGTTCTCCGAACCTGTCACCGTGGATTCATTCGTTCCGGCACCATTGATGATTGTTTGATTGGAGGAAATATTTCGTTCACCGATGGTGGTTTCAGTCCCCGCAAAACCACCGTACAAGGCGAGACCCGGTTCTTGCTGGATCGTCCCCATGTAGGTTCCTGAAGCTACCCAGATCTCAGTATGATAGGATGCCAGCCAGATCGCATCAATTATCGCTGGGAAGGCTTCCTCCCAGCTCAATCCCGTCGCACCGGGGGAGGCATTGGCCCTGACATAATACCGCATGGGGACAGTGAAGGCTCCTCCCTCATACTCATCGGAGCTCTCGTAAGCTCCCATATCAACTTTTCCATCAGCTCCAGGTCTTAACCTCCCAGCTATATCATCAAACAGAGGTACGGAGGCCGAAGCGGAATCAATACAAGGCGACCCATCCAATAGATGGTAGTCACCCTCGCTGGAGGAGATGAAGTGTGGGTAAGCATCGATGTTTCCCTCTCCCGCGAACCCACCCTGAAGACAAGAGTAGCGGATAAAAGGAGTCACAGTCTCATAGACAATCTCCTCTGCGTAATTCCAGAGAATACTGTTCGTAATGGAGACAGAAGAGTTGGTCGACGAGATTCCCCCAACCTTTGTAACTCCAATATTTCCTGCTACTGTGCAATTGTGAAGGGTTAGTTCTGATTTTTCCGAATGAATGGCACCACCTTTTCCTGAACAAGAGTTATCCGCGATCACACAATTAGTGAGCACACAGCTGCTTGTATTTGAACATTGAAGCCCACCACCATTGGAGTAGGCACTGGTGTTACCAGAAATCGTGCACCCAGTGATGATAGCCGTCGACGCATAGACATCGATTCCCCCACCTCCCGAACCTGCACGATTCTGGTTTATTGTGCAGCCGGTGATTTCGGCGGAAGAGTAGTCAAGATGAATGGCTCCTCCAAAGGACCGCGGATTCTCCGGAGGTCTGCTGCTGTTATTGTCAACCAAGGTACAAGAGTCCAGCTTGAGTGTGGCGGTGGCGAGGCAATAGATAGCTGCGCCGGGAGCGCCGCGGTTACCAACGAAAGAACAGTTCTTGACATTGAGAGAGGCACCATCCAGGAAAAGCCCGCGTACAGCACTGCTATTATCTATGATGATACAATTACTGAGCGTGGCAGAGTTGATCCTCCAGCAGTTGACTGCCCCATGTCCAGAACCGTTAGAACTACACTGGGTGATCGTAAAACCATCAACCCATGTATGACTGGCACCATAAATGGCGATGCGTTTATTTTCCCCGTTGAGTCGGGTTGGATACACTACGATATTCCGTTCCCAGGTAGTGGGGGAAAAACCCCCATACAGATGAATCCACGGAGTCAGTATAACAATCGTGGATTGCGATCCAGTATATGTCCCCGATGCCACCAGGATCGCGTGAACCGCCGCCTCGCTGGCATCGGAGGCGTCCTGGAGCGCCCGGTTGATACTCTGATAGGGGCTGGTTTGTGTCCCAGTCCCTGTGACATCTGAACCAGTCTTGACCGAGACATAGAGAACTTGTGCATATGAATCGAGCTCGACTGGCTCAGTAACCTGAGCGAACGCGGGAAGGATAGAGATAAATGCTATCAGGAAATTGAGTAACAGACGGTGGCATGGCATCTAAGCGCAACCTCCCAATCAATTATGAGTGGATAAAACCCCAGCCCAGGAGGAATGTTTCTCCAGGTCTTGTGAATAATGTAGGCACGCCAATGGGTGTCTGTCCACAAAATATATAGCGACTGTTTTGTCGTTTATTTTTGGCTTGCTTCCGGGTTCCATGACCTTGTCTCCTCAGTTAGAATCGTTTACCCCTTTGCGGTATTCTCATGGAAATGACCCAGACCTCCTCGACTGTTTTTGACCCAGGCCCCGGTGGGGTTCACCGACAGGTGGTCCTGCCCTGGAAACGAACACTGGGGATGTGCCTCTCCAATGTGCGCAACCGGTTGGGACGTTCCTCGCTCACCTTTGCAGGCATTGTCATCGTGGTGGCCTTTTTCATGTCCTCGCTTTCCTATCAAACTCTCCTCGCCGCCATGATGGACCAGCAGGATGTTCACACCAAAGCCATCCTGGAACGTGCCGGAGTCGTGACTCATGACCCGGTGGCCCTCAAGAACCAGGCGGAACGGCGGACATGGCTGCTGGGCCTTTCCGCTTTACTCTGTCTTACGGGGATCACCAACACCATGTTAATGAGCGTGACCGAACGATTCCGTGAAATTGGGACCCTCAAGTGCCTGGGAGCCTTGGATCGTTTTGTGGTCAGGCTCTTTCTGGTGGAGAGCTTCTTTATCGGCTTGTTGGGAAGTTTGAGTGGAACCCTATTGGGATACCTGCTGGCGATTCTCCAAGTTGTCGCGGTTCTCGAACTGGCTCTTCTTCCGTTTTCAGCCTATGGAGAGGCCTTTGTCACCTGTGCTCCGATCGCAGTGGGAGCGGGAACACTGCTTACCGTGCTAGCGGCTGTCTACCCAACCTATGTGGCGGCCAAGATGAAACCCGTGGATGCGATGAGGTCTGAATTATGAATGAGACACCCAAACGGCGCATTGTGCACACCCAGGAGGTGACCAAGACCTACACCATGGGCAGCCAGGAGGTGCAGGCGTTGCGTGGTGTCAGCCTGACCATCGAGGCCGGGGAATATATCAGCATCATGGGACCGAGCGGGTCGGGGAAAAGCACCTTCTTCAACATGATCGGGGGCCTCGACAAACCCACCTCGGGGGAAGTCTATATCGACGAAGTGGACATCTCGAAGTTGGGAACCTATGAGCTCGCCTGGCTGCGCTGCCGCAAGATCGGATACATCTTTCAGACCTTCAACCTGATCCCGGTCATGACCGCCATGGAGAATGTGACCCTGCCCATGACCTTCGCGGGATTGAGCGCGGATGAGTCGCGCGAAAAAGGGGCTTACCTGCTGGAGAAAGTCGGCCTCGGCGGGCGCCTGGAGCACCGTCCCCCCGAAATGTCAGGGGGCCAGCAACAGCGTGTGGCCATCGCACGCGCCATGGCGAATGATCCCGCGATCATTCTCGCCGATGAACCGACCGGGAATCTTGACCTTTCCACCGGCCATGAAATCATCGAAATTCTGCAGGACCTCAAAGAATCGCGTGGAGTCACGATCATCACCGCCACCCATGACATGAAAATGCTGGCCGCCAGCGACCGTGTGATCTGGATCACGGATGGCAGGATCTCACGTATCCAATCACGCGATGAGCTCGATATCCAGGTGGGTTCCATTGATGGCCATGAACAATAGACTCCATTCGCGGTTGTCCTCTTCCGCGCGGGTAAGCAAGAGGAGGGCGTTGATCCATGCGCAGGCAGTACCGGCTCGATAATTCACGGATCATCGAGGCGAGTGAGAATCAGGCCAGCATCCTGGTCTTCATTAACCCCGATGAAAGTGAACGGAAATGGCTGATCGAGGATTGCCACATTGATGAGCACACCCTCTCATCGGCCCTCGATCCGGATGAGCTTTCCCGCCTGGAGTTCGAACCCGATCATGTAGCGCTCATCTTCAAACGTCCCAAGCAGTACTCGGCTGAGGATCACCGCCTTCTCTTCCGGGTCTCCTCGACCGGTGTGTTCCTCTTCACGGACCGCCTGGTGGTGGTCATGTCGGAGGATATTCCCTTATTTGAGGCCCGCATTTTCAACCGGATTGCAACCCTCTCGGATGTGGCCCTCAAGCTGATCTACCGTTCCATCTTTCATTTCCTCGAGCACCTCAAGGTGGTCAACCTGATCTCCGATGACCTCGAGCGCAAGATCAACACCTCCATGGACAACCGTCACATCATCCACCTCTTTGGACTGGAAAAAAGCCTGGTCTATTATCTCAATTCGATCAGTTCCAATGGCGTCCTGATCGAACGCCTGCGTTTGAATGCCACGAAACTCGGCCTGACCGGCAACCAATCCGAGTTCGTGGAGGACATGCTGATCGAAAATACGCAGTGTTTCCGCCAGGCCGAAATTCATTCCAACATTCTTGCCAGCCTGATGGATGCACGTGCCTCGATTGTCAGCAATAACCTCAACGTGCTCATGAAGAATTTGACACTGATCACTATTGGGATCATGGTTCCAACCTTCGTGGTGAGCGCATTCTCCATGAACGTCAGGATTCCATTATCAGAGCTTCACAATGCTTTCTATGTGATCCTCTTTCTGGCGGTCATTTCGGTGGTCGCCTTTACCTTGTATTGGAGACATAAAAACTGGTAATTCCTGATAAAACTGAAAGGAGTAAAAACGATGTCCCTCCTGGTTCCTCTTCATGCAGTCCTGGAAATTGCTCTCCATTCCACGCAACCTTACACGAGTCCGTATAATGACGTTGATGTGACGGTTCTGATCAAGGGACCCGATGATGTCAACATCCAGATTCCGGCATTCTGGGCGGGGGAAAACACCTGGAAATTCCGTTTCTCCGGCTCCCTTGAAGGTGAGTATACTTACGCGACCTCCTGCTCAAATTCAGCGGATTTGGGACTCGACAAACAGAGTGGATCGTTTACCGTCCGAAAATCCTCCTCGACCAATCCACTTCGTGTTCATGGGCGTTTGAGAGTGGCCTCCAACCACAGGCATTTCGAGCATGTCGATGGAACCCCGTTCCTCTGGATAGGAGATACCTGGTGGATGGGACTCACCACCCGCCTCGACTGGCCGCAGGGATTTCAGGTTCTCACCGCTGACCGTGTTTCAAAAGGATTCTCGGTCATCCAGATCATTGCGGGGCCTCTGCCCGACATGGATGCCTGGGACCCACGGGGCAGGAATGAAGCAGGTTTCCCTTTCACCGAGGGTTTCGCCGGAGTGAACCCTTCCTATTTTGATCATGCTGACCTGAAAATCGGCCACCTGGTGGAGTCCGGCCTGGTTCCCTGCATCGTGGGAATGTGGGGGTATTACCTCCCCCAGATCGGCGAGGAAAAGGTCAAGCGTTTCTGGCGTTACCTGGTGGCACGCTATGGCGCCTATCCGGTGATCTGGTGCGCGGCGGGAGAGGGGACCATGCCGTATTATCTTTCGGAAACGAAGGAGGCGGATGCGGCAATGCAGAAAAAAGGGTGGACCGAGGTGATGCGTTACCTGCGCGAGGTGGATGGCTATCACAATCCCATTGGCATCCATCCCACCCGCCGCGGACGCGAGATGGTGGAAGATGTCACCGTGATGGATTTCGAAATGCTGCAAACCGGCCATGGGGATATCGAGAGCATTGAAAACGTGCGCAACACGGTAAAGGAGTCCTATGAGGATGATCCACGGATGCCGGTGGTCAACTCGGAGATCAACTACGAGGGAATCATGGGATACTGCTGGCAGAATATCCAGCGCTGGTGTTTCTATATGACCATGTTGAATGGATCCGCTGGCCACACCTATGGAGCCAACGGCATTTGGCAGATGAGCACACCGGAAATTCCCTATGGTCTTTCTCCCCATGGACGATCCTGGGGAAATACTCCCTGGAAGGAGGCATACCAGTTACCGGGTTCACGACAGATTGGATATGGCGCCAATCTGCTCAGGCGTTACCCCTGGTGGGATCTGGAGCCTCACCCGGAATGGCTGGAGGCCGCGGGACGTCCCGACACATGGCGGTCAGCCTGCGCGGGAATACCAGGTAAGCTGCGTATCGCCTATGTCTCCCATCTCTGGGATCCGCCGCTGGTCAAGGGATTGGAAAAAGAGGTGGATTATCAAGCCTTTTATTTTGATCCTGTCACTGCCAGGGAAATCCCCATCGGAGCAGTTAAACAAGACAACGAGGGCAACTGGCGTCCACCTCTCCCCCCTGAAGTGCATGATTGGGTTCTGGTTCTTACGAACAACCAATAAAAAAAAGTCTTGGCCCCGGAGTCGATTTTGGAAATCGACTCCGGGGCCGTATTTCTCTTCCGTTATTGCCAATACTTGAGCAACCAATTCAAGTCGCGTGAGTCCACCTTTCCATCATTCACCTTGTCACAGGGACCAATCTGTTCGACTTCCTCGCTCTTCCACCACCTGGAGAATTTGAGGATATCGAGGTAATCGACATTCAAATCTCCCGTTGTATCACCGAGTGTCCTTGGATCGATTCCGACCAGCAGAATGAGTTCCATTTGAAGCGTCGTACCCAGCTCGTTGTAGGTGAAGGTGAGCTTGGCCTGCTGGCCTTCTGTCGCTCCTTCGGCGACACGAACCACACGTCCATCGATAGCTGCAAGTGAAGGATTATCTGATGTAATTCCAGTCACAGCAGTCACATTGAGCTCGGATCCATTCTTGTAGTTGGCCAGAGTTTCCGTGGCCAGCACATCGCCAGCCGAAACATAAAGGGTACCCCCATCGAGGACAACCTTGTTGACTGAGGTGGTGTCTTTGTCCGGGTTGGTTTTGGTAACCACCACGGAGAGCTTGTTAGGCGGAACGCGCCGGTGTGTTTCTGCGTAGCCCTCGCGCCAGCCGATGAGGACCGCCTGGTCATTGTCAGCAAAGGCCACCGCTGCCGCGCCGACATTCTCCTTCCCCTTGCCCGAGGGAGGTTCAAATTCGCGGATCGTCGATCCATCCGCTGTACTGATGAGCTTCACCGGGCGGTCACCCTGGGACCCGACCAGGACCAGTCCCGCATCATCCGAGACTGCGACAGCGGAATTCACCTGCCCCTCGCCTCCGCCAAAAATGTCGTCATTGGTCTGGAGGAGGAAAAGAGGCTGTCCGACTTGAGGTGGTTCGATATCCAGTCTGGAGATATCAAACACCTCGAGATAGTAGTCATAGGTGCATCCAAGCAGGTCGCATCGAATTTCCACCGTAATTGCCGCGCAACGCGTTCCCGTGGAATTGACGTAAATCTTCGTTGGAGCATGAGCGGTTTCAATCACGAGAAACATCAATCCCTTGTCATTCCATATTCCGATGGAATTACCGCCGATCACGCCGCCCATAAAGATGGCTTCACGCCGGAAGTCCACCGAGTTGATCGGATTGGGCGATTCACCGATCTGGGTCATACTGAGCAGATCCCAGAGACGGACTCTCCAGTCAGATGTTGCCATTTTGTACCCGGACTGGGAAAGTGCGTAGGGACCAATCCCAGGCGTATGGAGGGTCCTCCAGAGCAGGTGTTGTTCGGTTCCAAAGAGATAAATGGAATAATCCACACGTGTCGCCAGAATACTGCTATCGGCATTGAAATCCATTCCAGAGAAAGCGTAGTTGACGAAGTATCCGGTTTCCATGAGGTTCACAGCTTCGGTAGTCACATCATTGACACCATAATTCCACTCGATGATCCTCTTGGAATCCTGGGTGAACAGACGTTTCCCGTCCTTGGCTGCATGAGCCGCTGTCAGTGGATAGCTGTGGGCCAGGGATCCACGGAAAATGCCGCGTCCCTTCTCCCAGAATTGGATGGAACCGAAAGGAGTTGTCTTCTCGATGATAGAGCCATCGATGGGAGACTCCTCCTGTGTGACCATCGTCTTCCGGCCGGTCAACAGGAATTTGCCACTCGGATCGATAAGGAAGGAGGCGATGCCACCATCCGTGGGCTTGATCTCCAGCCAGCGCAAAAGAAGTCCATCGGTGTTATAGACCCAGGCGGCATTGGGGGCCGTGGTGCCAATGTAAAGTTCGTTGTCAATGACTTTCGCGGTTGTCGGGGTAACCCCATGTTCATACCGCTCAATAATCTGATAAGTTTCCTTGTTCCACAAACTGGTGGTCTGGTCCTCACTGGCAAGGAATATCGCATTGGAACCATAAAATCCCACAGCGGCGAGAGGCCCCAGGTGTGCTGCAATTGTCCGGAGAACCGTCCCATCGCTCTTCTGAAGAACCTTTGCGCGTGAATCCTGTCCACCGCTCAAGACCCTGCTGCTGTCGATGGCGACTGAACGGACAATTCCTTCATGGACAGTGACCTTCCAGACAGTCTCATTGGCTGAGGAGTCGTACAGGGTAACCTGTCCAATGGAATCACCCAGGACAAGCTTCGTGCCATCACGTACAGCTGCTTTCAACGGGGCATCATGGTAATAAACAGAAACCGGGGCGGTTGCGGATTGGATCAGGTTCCATTTTTTGACAGTTCCTTCCTGTGACACTGTGATGAGTTCATTCTCGGAGAGGTAATCCACAAAAACAACAGGTGCACTGTGGGCGATAAGGATCCTCTCAAGCTGGTATTGGCTGGGAGTCAGGCCTACTGAATAAATATTCACCGCACCGGAGCTGGAACCCCATGCGAGTTTGGTCTTGGCAGGATTCCATGCTCCCGAAAGAGCGGCGCCACCAGCGGTCACACGAACCCTTTCCCATTGCGTACGCAATCCAAACGACTGGATCAAGGTTTGATCGGATGCAGACTGTCCATGTGAGTTGGTATATTTCCCGGTGAGGACAATATACCCGGGTGTTGCAGTCAGGTTGACCTTGACACTCTGTCCGGCGATAACGACATCATTGGGACGATCCGCGGTCACAACGACCTGTGGCGTTACATCTTCCTCGTAGCCATCATCATACCGTGCCCTGTAGCTGATCTCGCGGAAAACACCTGGAACCATGCTGAGACTATCCGGATCAGCTGTGAGTTCGACCAGATTACTCTGACCCACCTGAATCGTGGCACTGTCGGAGAAGGCAATGCCGCTATCCCGGTACCTTGCACGGATTTTGATGGTCCCTGCGGCATTCTCAGCCAGGGTGACTACATTCCCATTGATACTGCCCTTGGTTGGATCATCAATCTCAAGGATCGCTTTTTCAGGAAGTGGCTTGGAAGAAGGAGTCACATCCGCCGTGGTTCCATCATCATAAACAATGGACACCTTGTAGGCTTGACTGTCACCTGCAGCAAGAACTCGTGTCTTGGGAGTGATTTCGATCCGGGTTGGAAGGCTTCTTTCGAAGGTTTCGATATAGTTGTAACTCCATGCGATCATGATCAGGGTATCGTTCTTAGCGAATTGAACCGCACGGACATCGACATCCGCCAGGCTCGAGTGCTGTGGATAGAAATACCGGAGGACTCGGCCAGTACGAACCTCAAAGAGTTTCACCGTGTTCCTTCCGCCAATCAGAAGGAGCGTTCCATCCCGTGAAAGTGCCGCGTCTGAATTGTTTGCAAAGCGGTACAAGCCAACCGGTAAATCAGTCGTCATATCGTACATCTGCACGCCAGTGTTAGAATCGACACAGCCGATCCGGACCCCATCCGGGTGATAGAAGAGCTTATAAGCACGATAATTGTCTGTATCCATCAGGTTATATAAAGTAGCATTCGGATCATTTACCCGGCATGTTACGAGCGAATGGTCATTGGGTACGCTGAAACCCCAGAGCAGACTATCCGAGCTGAAGGCACTAGGATATTCTCCATCGGGAAGTGCATAATTGGCGATAAGACTGCCACCCACTCCGCTGAACATCCGGTCACCGGCCAGGATGTTGTCGCCCGCCTCCGAGGTACTGGTCCAGTTGTAGTTAACCCCCACATTCCGTTTGACCACTTCAACAGCACCATAATCGGATACCGTGCTGACCCTCAAATTGCGGTCCCAGTCAAACCAATTACACCTGGTCCCATCCGCAGAGATGTCAAATCCCTTGTCTCCAAGCGAGTTGGGAACGATAAAGATGGGTTTACCCGGAGTTCGCGACATCACATTGAGACCCCAGTCTGTCTCGGCAAATATTCTTTTACCATCATTCGAAATTCTCGGACGCATGGTAATGCTGGAATGGAACCGGCCATAGGGTCCCCAACTGACGATGTAATCACCATCATCCACACGGAAACTGGCGACCCGTGCCCAATCACTGTCTCTTGAACACACCAGGATTCTTTCCCCTGCCTTATCGAAGATCAGGTTCTCGAGGTTCCCCCCCCAATTCCCTCCTGACTCGGTGTTCAGGTTAATCGCGAAAAGCTCAAGACCGATGGAATTGAAAATGCGCAACTGTGCGTCATTTCCATACCCTGTCACCATAGCCACACGCGATCCATCCTGGGATACCGCGGCCCCCTGAGACTCCTGACCTTGCAAAGCAATTGTCTGTATCGGAGGACCGCCAAGCGGTTTACCATTGTCAGTTTCCCACAGCTGAACCGTGGCATCGGTACTACCCGTCATCATGTGGGATCCATCACCTGTAAAGGCGACAGCTGTCACTTCTTTGGTGTGTCCCGCGTAACGGCGGACCTCGACCCCGGTTTGAACATCCAGGAGATAAGCACGCTTATCGCTGGAGCCAATCAGAATATATTTTCCATCAGGAGAGTAAGCTATCGCATTAACCTTGGCCTCGCCGGGGATGAATTCCCAGAGACGCTGCTGATTATCGATATCCAGCAGAATTCCCTTGCCCTCGGTAATCACCATGAGCTTGCTCAAATCCGGGGAGGGGACGGCATAAGTGACCAGCAGGTCGCTGAACATGGCCGAGCGCTGGATACCCGTCTGGAGATCCCAGATGAATACAGCCCCATCGCGTGAAACAGTAATTGCCGCGGAGTCATCGCTGGAAAATCCGGCATATTCCACCTTGTCGTAATGGTCCTTGAGCATCAGCAACGGGGTATTCGAGGTGGCCTGGTAAATCCAGGCGGAACCTGTGTCATATCCCAGGATCACCTTGTCACCGGCGTTATTGTATTGCCCCATGACAGTGCGTCCACCCGGGCTGCGGTAGGTGAGAGTCCAGTTCATGTTTTGAGAACGGCTATCGGGAGTGCCCGATTCAACGACAAAACGGATCGGCGGGACCGACCCCGTGACCCGATAGGTCTCTGGTACAGAAATATCCTCCGGATTTACACGGACAGTAAATTCATCTCCATTGGAGAGAGCGAGAAAATCAGCCAGGACAAGATAGTATCCCCTCGTCACAAACGGCGCCGGGAAAGAGATCTCCGCTTCGTTATTGGCTATGGTGACTGCCTGGCCCTGGACAGCCAATGTATCCCCCGTGTCATAGACACCATTTTCATTCTTGTCCCAGATAAGCCGTGCATTCAATAATTCATCCGTGTAAATGCCAATGACGCCATTCAGCCGGACCTTAAGGGTGTTCACTGTCCGTCCCAGCGGCTGGATCCGCAGTCCAATGACGATAAAATCATTCTGGTTGGTCGTGGAACCAAAGTAAGCCGATGGGTTCCAGGCATCATGCTGGGAAAGCATATATGCCATATCCACGCTATGAGTGACCGCCTGTGCTGAACCGAGGACTTCGCCCGGGGTGGTGAGTTTTACATTCGCCGCCTCCAGTTGAATGGTCAACCGCGAGGTGTCGCTCAGTCCACGGAAACTGGCGACTACCAGGTAGTGCTGGTTCATCTCCAGGTTAAAGGGGAAACTGATGGATCCCGTATTCCCGGTTACCACCACTTCCGAAGCCGAACCAATCCGTGTATCCGAGGAATCCAGCAAGGCATCCCTGTCGACATCCAGGTAGAGAGCCACCGAGGTGATGATCGACCTTGTGATTGCCTGCACACCGGTCAGGGTGAACTTGGTTGACTTGGTCTGCTGCGATCCACCCTTGAGCTGAAATCCATACAGGACCACATTGGACTGACGCGAGCTGCTGTTAAAGTTATCCTGCACCTGTCCGGTGTTGGGATCCGCCAACGTCGGGAATTGGCCAGCCTTGTGACGGGTGCCTGAAACCTGGTTATCGATGGGTACTCCGGGAGTTGTTCCGATCCATCCCGTGTAGGCCATCACACTGAACGCATCGTTGGTCTCAACCCCTTGAAGATCGCCAATCAGAATGAACTGCTTGGAGAGCCCTGCGGAAATGGGAATGGCCTGGAAGCCCACATAATATCCCGAGGCTGAAGATGAGGTTTGAGAGGGTGCCATGGCGGCGGCTGCCTCGCCTCCATCCACATTGCCGTTTCCATTCGTATCCCGCACCAGTTTGAAATTGCTGAATTGGGAATAATCAAGACCTGTCGTGTTGTACACACGGAAGCCGAGGTCCACGCTGACGACATTGCCCGGGTTCAGACGGCATCCCAGCATCTCAATTCCGGCCTGGTTCGGAGTTGTCTGTAAATTATTCCCCTCCTGACCCGTGGTGGGATTGAGGACCACCTCAATGGTGCCCTTCTGCTGAAGGGCTGTATTCCCATAATCGACATAATCTGAAACACGATCCCCGGTTCCACCCGGATTCTCCACATGGGTGGGGCCTGTGGGGCTCCCCCACCAGTTATTGCGGGCATCAAACATCACCTGGGTCGTGTTTTCGACACCAATGGTGTTTCCTATGAAATTGGAGTTGTGAACATATCCCGAGGCGGGAGTCCCTTCCTGCCGGATGGCAATGTAATTTTTGAGGAACGTACAACTATCAAGACGGAAGTTCTTGTTGCTCCAGGTGCGGATGGCAAACCGGGTCGGCATATCTGGATTGACCGGTGGCGCAAAATAGCAGCCCACCATATCCAGTGATGCCTGTGCTGCCTGGTAGATGATGGAAGAGTAATCCCCATCGTGTCCGGTTTGACGGATCTCCTCGGCACGGAAGCTGCAGTTGGTGAAAAACGCATCGCTGCCATCCAGCAGCTCGAAACCAAGGCGCCTATCGGCCTGAATCCAGTGAGCGTAGGTGACGATATTGAATTGCGTGTTATTGGCCGCCAGGTTTCCACTCACCAGGAACTCACGATTGATATCGAACCGGTCAGCTTGCAGGTTGAGTGAAGCATTCGGTTCGATGGTGAGGAAACTGGAATTGGTGATATAGGATGATTTGTCCGGGAGGGTGAGTGTGGAACCTGTTTTTACTGTCACCGCTCCGAAGAAATGATGCTGATTTTCTGATTGGAAGGTTTGAGTGTGAGTGATATCTCCTGAAATAGCACCCTGGTAATCCGTCCCAACAAAGTTGGATTTGGCGATGACCGCCTGCTTGGAGCCGAAATCATACCGGAAACCACAGTGAAATCCCTCAAAGGAGGGATCAACCCCATCCTGGGCCACTACATTCAGACCGCCACCACTGACCAGAATCCCATATCCGGTCCTTCTCCCATCCGGATTTCGCGATACAAGCGATGTTCCTCGTAAATCCAAAGAGGCGGAATCATCGGCATAAATAAGAGCAACCCAATCATTAATAGATCCGGTTTCACGCCTTTCATCAGAGTAGAGGTTGCACTTTGTGAAGGTTCCTGTGGCGCCATTTTGGAAAACAAGTCCATGCCGCCGTTCACCGTGACTTGGCCAGAGATTGTAGGTATCGGCGCCAATGGATGCATTAGTTGCCACAAGTGAACCCCCATCCACCGTGAAACGATCATTTGGCCAGAAATAAAGGTCGGAACCAGGTGAAAGGGTGAGCGTCGCCCCCGTCAAAACCTGTATGCTTCCATACGAGCTTATCCCAGCGTTGTTAAGTGTAAAATTCCGTAGAACATCACCACTAATCCTGTAGTTGCTTTCGCAACCCTCAAAGGTGCAGGCGGCTATCACTTGAGGTTCAGAACCAAAGGCCTGATGAATTCCCCAGCGTAAACCTTTGAAAGAGGTTGGCGTCGCCCCGTCATTGCCGATGGTTGCCTTGCCACCATTGAGCTTGATGCCAAACCCGGTACGAGGGCCACCGACTTTTCGTGATTCAAAAGAGCAACCGAGGACTGATACCTCGGAGGAGGAGTCTGCAATCAGAATCGCACTCCATTCGGGGATGGACCACGTCTCCCGTTCTTCATCCGAGTACAGTTTGCAACGCAATAATTGGGCTTTCCCCTTGTTTTTGACCTCAATACCATGCCTGATTTTTTCATCCCAAAAGTTGGAGTAAGTGTAGGCACCAAAGGATGCATCGGTCGCGGCCAATGTGCCTCCTTCGACAACGAATTGCTGCTCTTTATCACGGTAAAGCTCTGAATTCGGCGCGAGAGTCAGAGTGGCACCCTTTTTGACAACAAGGGTTCCGGTGATGTGCATCCCCTCATTCTGAAGAGTCATGTTCCGCAGCAGATTTCCGGTCACATAATAATTGGTTCCGCAGAATTCGAAGAGACACTTATCAATGCTCTGCTGGCGGTGATTGACAGTGTGAAAGAGACCTCGACGAAAGCCACGGAAGGAAGGACGGATCGATTCGGAGGTGGTGATCGTTGTCGTCCCTCCTTCGATCAGTGCGCCATACCCAGTATAGAAACGTGAGTTTGAGTCTGTCTTGTTCGAGCTGATGCATTCGAGCGTGGTTCCCTGGAGAGTCAGTTGCGCCTTGGCCTTTGCGCGGATGACCGCTGAGAATTGGTCCAGTGGCGCCCCACCTCGGTCCGAATCTTCCCATGAAAGAAGACGGCAACGATCGAGGATGGCCACGGAATTATTTTGAAGGATGAGTCCATCCTGTTGCCAACCATCCACTTGCCAGTGGGCGTATGTCCTTAAGAAAAGTGTCGAATCGGCGGCTACCTCGAGCCTCCCGGATACATCAATCCCGTCATGGTTGGTTCCATCGTGACGGACCACCACATTAGAACCGATCTGGAGTGTGTAGGTGACTGGCACGATTACGGTGGATTTAATGAGATAATTCCGGCTGGTGTCATTCCACACTGTATTACCGGTAAGAGTCCCGCCCACTTCGATCAGGTTGTCATTTTCCATTTCGATGGCGAGCAGGTTTCTCGCAGGAATTCCATTGGCGCTGGTTTCCTGGACAGTGAATACCGCCTGTCCGCTGGTGGTGTCAGCATCCTCGGCAGCTGTCAGGATCAGTTCCGCGCCTGTTTGCCATTGGGCCTTGGGGATCGAAAAAGTCCCGGCCCCTTGGACTGCCAGGTCCGTATCGCCGCTGGTCCTCGTAAGGGTACCCGTCACAGTGGCGGCGGGTTCCTCGGAGAGCCAGATGCGCACCGAGAGTGTACTTCCCTCCAGCACCGGCGCATTCTTGGGGCTGATCAGGAAAGCAGCAGAAGCAGCCTCGGAAAGCAGGAGCGCGAGCAGAAGAAAGGCGATTCCCGCCAGAAGAGCCCACTTGAGTACATCAAGTCCCCTCCAGCGGTAGCATTTTTCCATGATTCCCTGGTATGTCATGGCGAGAGACCTCACAGAAACTGAAATAACAGGACAAGCTCTGTCCTGGGAACAGCACAGATGGGTGAGAATCACAGGGGAGCACACCGGAATGAACAGACCAGTACTGGAAGGGGGAAACACTGCCTCGGGGGACAGTTATCTCATGATTTGCCATCGCCCTTCGATACATCCCCTTTCTTGGACACGGACTCGAAAGAAGAGGATCGACACAAACCCAATGAGGAATCGTCTCAACCAGTTTGTATCCGTTTACACGATTGGCTGGGCGGGGGCCATCATGAAAGACAGAAAAACCTGAGGATCAGACAACGAAGAATAATCGATCTGTCTTACCTCTCTAATGTAATCTTTTTGGAATCATGAGGCAAGAATAAAAAACAAATTCCCTCACCCGGGACCTCTAAAAATCAAAAATGATTCTGGCTGTTTCAACCAGAATCGTTCTGGAAAACTGGTATGGTCAACGCCTGAATAAGAAGGGGATGTCGCCACACTTCCTAAGTGGTCAGTTAAAGTCAGTGGGCCTTATTTTTCTTGACAGCGGTTTTATCAAAATGGATAATTCTTTCTTGATTTATGCGGTTGTAGGTTTCGGGCCATTGGCCCACACGATACCGGTCCCGCCCCGACCCCTTTGGATCGCCGGTGATCCCTTACATCCAGGATTTGGAAGAGGGTATCACCCATGCCATCTCGCCATGCTCAGCTGAGATTCTCCCCGGTCTGTCTCTTACTCTGTGCATTCGTCCTTTTTTTCCCCGATTCACCTCCTCCCGCCCAGGCCACGGAAATCCTCCTGGCGGTGGACTGGGAAGAAGAGCCGCAATATGCCTGGGACCATGATTCTCCCTGGGGAGACCAACACTCCACCTGGGATCGTCCCGCAACTGGAGTTTCAGGAAAATGCCTGCGAGCGGTGCATTCCAACGGGGACAGCAAGGATAACCGGGGTTTTGTCCTTACTGGACTGGGTTCGAGAATCAATCACCGCATCCAGATCCATATCAGCATGGCCTGCCCCAGTGATTCTGGAAAAGAATACTGGATGGAGACCTCTTACAGGACCTTCACCACCCCACCCGCCGATTATGGCGTATCCTATGATGAGGGGGACTGGAACCAGGTGAAGTGGTTCGATGCCGCCGCCTGGCCGGAGTATCCGGATGGGAATGGCAATACCTGGGCTGAATACAACGCCACCTTCACGGTCAGCGGTGGAGATTCCATCCTCGCGATAGGATTCGAGAGCGGGAGCACGGAGGGAACCGGCGGCGCTCCCGAAATGCGCTGGGACAACCTGATAGTAGAAGACCTGGATGGATCCGGCCCCTCATCCACCAGGACCTATACTCCCACCCTGCCCACTCCTCCAACCTCTACTGGGACCCCCACACCCTCGCTTACCTCCACTCAGACCAACACCACCGGGGGAATCACCCAAACTCCAACCCGTACGTCAACCCGGACAGAGACTCCCATTGTCAGTTATACCGCCACCCTGACGGCAACCAGGACCAGGACACCTACGATTACGCAGACTCCCTCGATCACCGAAACGCCAACCATTACCGAAACTCCCACCATCACTGAGACCAGCAATGAAACCTGGGACTGTGTCGACAATGTCCAGAGCATACCCATATCGCTGTGGGGTGAATCCGGTTACACCCCGGATATTGCTGTCGATCGATTTGGAAGCGCCCATATTGTCTGGCGCGGCGGAAACCGGGATATCTGGTATGCGCGTGTGGGCCCCAATAACACCTTCGAAAAAAGTCCAATGGTCATTGTGTCCGCCGATGCACGAGATCCCAAGGTGGCGGTGGATTACGATGGCAATGCCCATATCATCACGCTCCCCTTTTCGGTCCAGAGCCAATCATTCCTCACCTACCTCAAGATCGATCGTGTCGGCACCACCGTGGTCAGAAACTCCTTCGTGATCTATGAAACCTGGCCTCAGTCCACAGAGGCAATCCAAAATGCCCGTTACCATGGACCGGCCATCACGATCTCCCCCAAGCAAGGGCGTTTCCTCCCCCTGGTCGCTGCCGAGTTTCATCTCACCGCATCTCTTCCAACCAACCCACTCGAACCCGATGGCCCAAAGAAATCGTTCTACCGGGATGGTATCGCTGTAGTCACCCTTAATACGGCCGGGATACCGATCCGTCACTACACTTGGGAACCATGGATGAAGATTAGCGAGAACCTCCCCCCCGCTGACCATGACAAGTATCCCGATATTGCTCTCGATCTTCGTGGGGCTGTCCATTGTGTTTGGTGGCACAAAGAAGTGGGGGAAACCTTGGGAGAAGTGCTGCATACCTGCCAGGATTACCCCGGTGGGGAAGTTTTTCCTCTGGTTGCTAAGTTACCTAACATGCGTGCTGCTCCAACCACTGGCCCTAAAATAACCGCAAATGACCGGAATTTCATCGATGTCATCTGGACCCAATATACATTCCCAAAAGTTGTCCATGCCAAAGTCCGTTTCGATTCCGCTGCCAATGCCTATTTTCTAGATAGTTCAGAGACGCTCTATACCAGTACGGACACCAGCTATCCTGAGAATCCCAATATCGCCTCGATATCGGGGACCGTGGTTGGCATTTGGACAGAAGACAGGACCGGTTCCCACCTGTGGGCCCAGCGTATCATGCCCCATGATGAACCCAGGCAGCTGACTTGCGGAAAGGCGTCGAATTGCGCGATTGATGCACGTTCCAGGAATTTCTTTGACATCGTCTGGCAAGATTCGAAAAGTGGAACCCCGGTCATTTATTACGCATCCAAGGACTTCTCGGATCCGAGTCCGACACCCACTCAAGCCGCAAGTGACACATTTACCAGAACAAGAACACGGACTCCCTCAATAACACCTTCACGAACCTCCACTCCTACTCCATCCATCACAAGCACCCCCACCTTCACCCGCGCAAAGTCACCCACTCCCACCACCACGCTAGATCTGGTCATATCCAGTCTGGAGGTTGTTCAAACAGTCCAGAACCAGGCCCTGACTGTTCCTCTCGTAGCAGACAAGCCAACCGTTTTACGCGCTTTTGTGTCAGTGGTGCCTCCCGGTAATTCCTACTCCGGCAGTCTCACTGGACGGCTCTTTTACCGGCAGAATGGAGGCGTTCGAATAGGCCCGATTTTCCCGTCATGGAACCCGGGAGGAATTGTGGCCACAACCAATCCCGATCGGGGAAAACTCGAAAACTCGTTGAATTTCCGTCTGCCAAATGCTGCAATCCGCGCCGGTATCACTCAATTTATTGTTGAAATCAACTACCCCGATCCCCTTACCGGAATACCTTCAGCGCCAGAATCAGTTTACAGCAATAACTCCAAAACAGGTGAGTACACTTTTCAACCGATAAGCTCACGGTACCGGATTGGTTATTATGCCGTGGACTACACTTTCAACTCTCCACAACCTCCCAGTGGAAAGCCAGGTCCTGTCATCCATCAGGGGGATGAACTCTTCCGGAAGCTGTTCCCCCTCGCATCACAAAACATCGAATATGTTTATGCGGGCGAGATTCAGTGGAACAAAGACATCAACGTATCGGACATGGAGTTCATCACCCTCCTGCGCAACCGCTGGCAACTGGCTGAAAATGCCTCCTCTCCTCCTTCTCCTCATCACCATCAGCTCATGGCCTGGTTTCCTGAAATGGCTTATGCGGGCAATGGATGCTCGGATCCCGCCTGGCTGCTCAACCCCGGTTCCAGGGGACATGTCTTCTTCGCCAATGCAACACAGGGTACCAGCCAGGCGACAAGCCGGTTCAGAAGAACCTTTGTTCATGAGGCGGGGCACAATCACAACCGTTACCACCCTTCCGAAGATGCTTCCCACCCGCCAGAGACACTCGTCGCAGACAAGCATTATGGATTTGATGTGGAGTCAGGAGAAATCCGTTACCGGTATCAGGAACCCCCGGCAAGTGGGCTCTACCGGGATGTCATGGTTCCCGCGCGGTACGACTTCGAAACCTGGATCACCCCCTACACCTATATCGGCCTCTTCAACACCTTGCCAGGTTTCCTGAAATCCACAGGCCTGGATAAACCGGTCTCCTCATTCACCTTGATGGTATCGGGTCTGACAGGTCAGAATGATACCGGAGTTCTTTATCCCGCTTACCAGGTCAGTTGCATGACAACACCGGCTGGCACCAGTGGGAGTCACAGTCTGACTATCGAGGACAACTCTGGAAACGCACTGTATACTACCCGGTTTTCTCCTGTCTTCTCATTTCCCGATGCTCCAAATGGTCTTTCCCCTTCGCCCATGGCCGGATTCCATGAGATTCTACCCATACCTGATAGCATGAAATGTGTGGTCCTGCGAAAAGGGACTGCCGAACTGGATCGGCTGACAGTCAGCACCACCGCTCCAATGGTGACAGTCATCGCTCCTAACGGAGGAGAACACTGGTCTGGAGAGGAAGAAATCCGCTGGGAGGCCACTGATATCGATCCGGGAGATAATGAAAATCTTTCCTATTCGATCCTCTACAGCGCGGATGGTAAGAAAAGCTGGCGGACCCTGGAGACCTTTTATTCCCAGAAATCCCTGTCTGTGAACACCGCCAACCTGCCCGGAGGAACTCAGTGTTATGTCCGTGTGCTGGCCACGGATGGGATCAATATGGGAATGGATGATTCAAACTCCGCTTTTTCAACCCAGGGGAACCCACCTTTGGCGGTCATCGCCTCACCCGCTGATGGTTCCCAGTTTGGGACCTACGAACTGATCCCATTCTTGGGAAAAGCTGTCGATCTCGAAGAGAGAGTTGACCCTGAGGATATGATCTGGACATCCAGTCTCGATGGCTTGGTAGGAACAGGACCCTATGTAGAAACAGTTTCTCTCCGATCCGGCACTCACACCATCTCCCTTCAGGTCAAGGACCGCGAGGGTTTCATATCGATTGCCATGATCAAAATTGGTGTTCATGAAACCTATAGCCTTCCGGGTGATATTAAACGTGATGGGAAAGTGAATTACCTCGACCTTCTGAAGTTCTCAAGAAAATGGCGTCAAAACAGCGGTTCCCAGATCGATGCCGATCTGGATACAGATGGAAAAGTTGACTCTAAGGATTTAATGCTCCTGAAAAAATTGATGCCGTAGAGGGGAAACTTTGTTGTCGTCTATTTGACAGCCGCATTCAATATCGTGATAGAGTATTGAAACAGGGAGAACCGTTTTTCTCGGGCCATCGATCCAATCAAAACGGGATCAATGCTGGACATTGGTCAGGCGGTTGTCTGGTTCATACAGGAGGTCTTTTACCATGTCGACTCATGTTCATACGAGACAGAATACCTACTGGATATGGCTCACCTTTTTCAGTGCATGGCTGATTCCCGCTCTTTGGTCAAACCATGCTGATGCTGCCCAAACCCTGTTTGCGGTGGACTGGGAAAGTGAACCTGCTTACTCCTGGGACCATGACTCTGACTGGGGGGACCAGCATTCCACCTGGGACCGTCCCAACACCGGCGCTGTTGGAGCCTGCATGAGGGCCACTCACCCAACCGGTGACAGCAAAGACAACCGTGGATTTGTGCTGCCAGATATGCATCTGAGGGCAGGACACCGTATCCGCATCCGTATCAGCATGGCCTGCCCCACCGGTTCAGGCAAAGAGTACTGGATGGAGACCTCCTATAAGACCTTCGAGACCGCACCCCAGGATTATGGAATCGCTTATGATGAAGGTGACTGGGAAAAGGTCCAGTGGTTCGATGCTGCTGCCTGGCCAGAGAATCCGGATGGGAATGATAATACCTGGACCGAATACTCGAGTGAGGTTTTTGTCCTCACCGCACAGGACAAGTTTCTTGCGATTGGGTTTGAAAGCGGAAGCTCGGAGGGCACTGGAGGCGCCCCGGAAATGCGCTGGGATAACCTGGTGGTTGAGGACCTGGATGGCAGTGGGCCTTCCTCAACCGCCACCTATACCCCTACCCCAACTCCCACTTCCACTCCAACCTTCACCTCCACTACCACCCCCACACGTTCTTTCACCCTGATCTGGACTCCGACCATCACAGTGACCAGGACCATTACACCTTCCTATACCATCACGAATACCCGCAAACCCGGTGATCCGACCCCGACAGATACCAACACCGACACCCACACCGCCACTCAGACACCCACGGACACACTGACCCCGACCGAAACCTTTACACCCACCGAAACCCCCACTTCTACACCCACGAATACCCAAACCGATACACCCACGGTCACCGATACACCCACCGTGACTCCCACTTGCAGGGAGGAAACACCCCTCCTGCGTCTCAACCCGGAGTTGTCCCAAGGTTATACCCCTGATATCGCGGTAGACCGGTTCGGCAGCGCACATGTGGTCTGGCGCGATGGGAATCGGCATATCTGGTATGCCCGGATCGGAGCCGGCTTTGTCATGGAAGTCACACCAAAAGTGATCCTGGATTCCGGAGATGTGCGTGATCCCCGCATCGCTGTCGATTCGTATGGCTTTGCCCACGTAGTGGTCCGTCCCTTCGCCGCGGACAATCAGAAATTCCTCACCTACATGAAAATTGATCACACGGGTACCCCGGTCATCACCCATTCATTCATCATCTTTGATACCTGGCCCGAACGGCTTGAGACCATCTCGGATCCTCAATACCTCTGGCCCGTGATCGCTTATGATCCCGTCAAGGACCGTCCAGTCATTGGCTGTGAGGCCCATCTCACGGCGCAGCTGCCTGTCGATTGGGGAAACCCTCTCAGTCCGATGAGATACTATTACCGTGACACGATTGTCACTGTTCCCATCGATACGAATGGTTACCCCATCCGTTCGGAACGCTGGGAGCCTTACTTCGAGTACGCCATGGACACGAATCCAACCGACAAGGCTCGTTTCCCGGATATTGCTATCGATAAAAATGGGGTGCTTCATGCCACCTGGTGGCATAAAGAACCGGACTGGACCAGTGGTGGCATTGCCTATCGCAATCAGAATATGGCCAACTGGATGGAGGTCTCCTCGGCACGGGAGGTAAACGCCCAATCCTGGTTTGGTCCTGAGATCACCTGCCGGGACCGGGGGTATGCGGATATCACCTGGTCGACATTCAGCACTGGAAAGGTCATGTGGCAAAGGATGTGGGGAGACTCCTTCGTGGGCGGGAATGTCCAGGCATCCGGAGGCGGGTCGTATGGAAGAAGCCCCAACATCGGTTCTGTCACAGGAACTGTGGTATGCGCCTGGAGTGATGATCTGGATGGACAACATCTCTGGGCGGACCGGGTGGAACCCTACGATATTCCGGTAAAAGTGGTCCAGTGTGGCGGGACCTTCAACATTGCCCTCGATGGCCGTGAGAATGGGTTTTTCGACATTGTCTGGCAGGACACCCGCGATGGGGGCGCCTCGGTTTACTACACCAGCAGGGAGTTCCGTAATATGATTCCCACTCCCACTTTCACCGAGGAAATCACCTCAACCCCAACCATCACACCCACGGGACCAACACCAACCGAGACACTGACTCCGACGGTCACAACTA
>CAYZUX010000062.1:0-25570 GCA_964481775.1 uncultured bacterium
TGGTAAAGATGATCGCACAGATCACAGACCACAGGGGATGGCGTTCACAAACCGGTTACGCAAAAGCTGCGGTAGTTGTCTCACTATCGAAGAAATTCGTCCGGAAGGTCTTGGCTTTGATAAGATGTGTTCCAACACCAAGTGTGATTGGCCCATTGTATTGCAGTGAACTTGAATCCGGTTCTGATCCGTCGTTCGTGTACCGAATGTTGGTATTACCGCCTGTAGTCTCGCTGGTGATCAAGACCTGGATCTGACCATATTTGAGCTCACCGGGAGTTTCAACTGATGTGATGACCGGGTCGGCACACTGAAAATTGTACACACCCTCGGTGATTCCACTTTCTCCAAAAAATTGGCGGTAAGCGATTGCCTTAAGGACCGTGTTTCCGTTCAGGAGGACGGAAGTACCAAAACCACCACTGGGTGGATCTGGAACCCCCGGAACAGAACCATTCGTAGTTGTGAAAATCTGAATACCAGTCGTATTTGGATCGGTTGTTGCTGAATAATTCACCGTGACAGGATTGCCGTATAATCCCGGTGGAGGGTTGAATACGGGATTGGAGATGGTACCGAGTGGAACGATAACTTGATAACCTTTCTGCGTGAAGGAGCTGACTTCACCGTTCCGGAAAGCCTTCGCACGCAGGAACCAGGTGTTTCCCGGAGTTGAGGGAAGCCCAAGTGTGAATGGACCCGTGTAGAGAGTGGAGGCCAGCGTTGGCTCTGGAGGAGCCTGACCATCAGCGACTGTATAGCGGACCTGGGCGCCGGAATTGAAATTTTCGATTGAAACCAACACCGAGTTTGTCTGAAAACCATTCGATGGTTTGAATACTGGAGCGGAGAGTGTGGGAGCGGTCGAGACAACCGTGAATTGTGCCTGAACAATCGAGCTTGCCTGGGCCCCGTTCAAGTAAGCACGAGCTTTGACAGTGTGGTTCCCCACACCGAGGTTAAATGGATTCGAATAGAGCAGGCTTGGATATGGCTGTGGATCAGCTCCGTTGGTCGTATAATAAATCTGCGTATTTAACTCATTCCCGCCTTGTGGAAGGGATAGAGTAACATTGACATTATCGTTAAATGTCCCCCCGTTTGGTTCAATGACTGGATTTGCAGCAGTTGGGATGATCGTGAAGGATGCTTGTGCGGTGTCGCTGGGGGCGAAACCTTCGCGAAACACCTTGGCCTTCAGTGTAGCTGAAAATAAAAGATAGATCGGATCTCCAAAGAGACTTGAGGTCTCGGTTGGCTCAGATCCATCGAGTGTGTATCGGATGACAGCTCCCAGGATGGTGGAGGAAAGAGAGATGATCGCCTGCCCGGGAAAGGTTCCACCATCAGGGTAGATGGTGGGGGGGCTGAGCACAGCCGAGTTCACTTCAAAGAAGGCACTTGCGATTCCACTGGGAGTCGCGCCGGTCTTGAAAGCTTTTGCCCTGACGGTTGCGGTCTGCGGCAGGAAGAAGGGAGTGGTGTAGAGGAAGGAGTTTTCTGACGGCAGTGTACCATTCGTGGTGTAACGGATGACAGCTCCCTGCGTATCCGTGGAAAGGGTGATTTGCGGCTGGGTGGTAAAAGTCCCACCATTGGGGGTGATGACTGGAGTCTGGACCAGCTCGGTGGATCCATTCAGGTTGTAGGTTCGAGAAACGACAGCGCTTGGATTTTTCAGGATATGAAAAGTTCGTGCCTTGACCGTGGTTGAATTCTAGAGATTGATAAACGATTGGTTGCTGATAAACGGATCGTTCTCATCAGGATCGGTTCCATCCAGGGTATAACGCATCGATGTAAATTCGTCGGCTGTGTTGGGAAACAGAACCCGGACTTCCAGGGGCGCATCGTAAAAACCACTGGCGGGTGTCATGGTGGGAGGATCTGCCTGAACACGGGCACCATAACGAGACTGGATGCCAGCGATATCGCCTTCACTGAGTTGGGTCCTTTGTCCCATGATGTTCAGGAACTGTTCATAACCGGGTTCTGGTTCAATCGTGTTCTTTGTTGAAGGATCGATGGAAAAGGCAGTTCGGTCATAATGCATCACCGATTCAAAATCGTAATCGGTACCCTCATGTTCTGTGTTCGAAGCGATATTGAAGTTATGCTGTTTTCCTTCGATGATGTTTTCCTCGAGAATTTCGACAAAGGTATCCCGGTCTGAGCGGGATTGTTCGTGACGGAGCCCCAGGGCATGACCGATCTCATGGGCTATCACCATCACATGAGACCAACTCACGATATTAATGGTCTGTGGTTCGCCCATCATTCCAACAGCGGAGTTGTTGACTGACGGATGATCCCGGACGACCACGTAGGCCCCGTAACCGGCCTGGCTGTAAGGAAACTCACTGAAATCAAGTGCTGCGACATCCTCCCACATCTGAGCGGCTGCACGGAACTGGCTTTTCTTGAAATCGGTCATATTGTTGGGGTCGAAGGTATAAGGGACCCGGTTATCGGTCCATTTGGTACCGGTAAAACCGGCCTTCTCGCCATTGACGACCCGTCGAAGGTCTTCAACCCGGAAACATTCACAGCCCAGGTCGATGATGGTTTGTCCGGGGCGAAGATTTTTAAGAACCTCTGCAAACACCTTTCTATTTCGGGACTGTATCTCTTCCTCAGTTTCGGCGATGGCGTGAGGGCAAAGCAACGATGCAAGGAAGTATAAAAGGAAAGTGGTGGTTTGAGTTGGATTCATCTGTCCTGTCAGGGGGAAAGGCCGGTACATGATTCCTCCAGAGAAAACGCCCGCTTGGGTGGATTGAACTCTGGCAAAGCTGTATAAAGTTCGGCGCAGGCGTTATCGGGATGTGATTTTCGGGGGATGACCCCCATATGAGGGTTACCTTAGTGGGAAACGAGTCTGTACGCAACCTTTTTTGAAAAGCATTCTTGGACTCTATTACCATATTGTTGACATCTACGGTTTGGGGTTGTGTAATTGAATTGTGTTTTGAAGTGCCTCTTGCAGAATAATTACAATGTATTAACCGTGAGCTGAATACCGTGGAGTGAGGATTCAAATGAGGATGAATAATAATTCTTTTCACTGGGCATGCCTGTTAATGAACTTTGTCTTTCTGTTGCTCCTCTCTGCCTGTTCCAATTCCTCGAAAGAGCTTGATGACCGCATCAAAATTGGAGCGATTGTTTTTCAGGAGGACCAATACTTCCGTCTTGTCGAATACGGGATGCGTGATGCCGCAAAACAGCTCGATGTAAACCTGATGGTCAACAACAGCTTTGGCGCGCTCGACAAGGAAATCTCATTGATCGACACCTACATTGCCAACCAGGTTGGGGCCATTGTGGTGGCGCCTTTAAGCGCGCAGAGCTCCATTCCGGCCCTACGGCGTGCTCATGAACGTGGAATTCCTGTCATCACTTACGACAGTTACCTGGATGCGGATTTTGATGTGAGCAATATCCGCAGTGACCAGGTGCAGTTGGGGCGGATCACTGGTGTGGCGGCTGCCAAGTTCATTCAGGAGAAACTGGGTGGCAAAGCCAAGGTGGCGCTTGTCGAATACAAATCCTTGGCACCGGAACCGGCCAGCCAGCGTGTTCAGGGTTTCAAGGATCAAATTGCGGCACTGCCGGGGGTTGAAATTGTCACTGAACAGGATGCCTGGCTTGCACCGGAAGCGACTGTCCTTGTGGAGAATATTCTCACCGCACACCCGGATGTGAATCTTGTGTGGGCAGCCAATGAAGGCGGGACAGTGGGGGCGGTAAATGCTGTCATGGGAAAGAATCGGGCTGGCCAGGTGTTTGTTTTTGGTACCGACATGAGTGAGCAGATCGGCTCCTTCCTGCTTGCGGAAAATCCCGTGCTTCAGGCGGTAACCGGGCAGAAACCCTTTGACATCGGAAAACAGGCGGTGACCACCTCAGTGAATGTCATTAATAAACAACCTGTGGAAAAGAAGGTATCAATGCCAGGAATCCTTTTCTCAGCTGATCAACCTCAGGAAGTCCGTGACTACATCGAGTTCCTTCGCAAAGTGTCTATGTGATGGATACAACTGAAGCTGCCAACCTGGTTGTGCATGATCTACGCAAGGTTTATCCGGGAACTGTTGCGTTGAAGGGTGTGTCCTTGAGTTTTTTCCCAGGTGAAGTACATGCGTTGATTGGGAAAAATGGTGCTGGGAAAAGCACACTTGTAAAAATTATTTCGGGAGCCATCGCGCCGTCCAGCGGCCGGATGACTTTGAAAGGGGTGGAGGCGGAGTTGCGTTCACCCCGTGAAGCTTTCCGCCTTGGTATCGCGGCTGTTTACCAGGAACTGAGTCTCATTCCAGATCTCAGTGTGGCGCATAATATCCTGCTTGCTGATCTTCCAACCAGGTTGCATGGATGGGTGATCGATTGGGAACAGGTTTATAAACGGGCGAGTGATCTGCTCCAGGAACTGAAAATCGACCTTGATGTTCGCAAACCTGTTAGGTTTCTCGGAGTTGCCAGTCAACAGATGGTCGAGATTGCCAAAGCCATGGCAAGCGGACCGAGTGTCCTGTTGCTGGATGAACCAACATCCGCTCTTGCACAACATGAAACCGACAGTCTGTTCAGGGTCATTCGTACATTGAGTGGAAGAGGTGTTTCCGTTATTTATATCTCGCATCGTTTACAGGAACTGCAACAGATCGCAGACCGGGTCTCTGTTCTCCGTGATGGGGTACTCGCGGGGACGATTGGAATCGAGCAGGCTACGCCAGAAACGATATCACACCTCATGTTTGGTGAGATAATTCCCAAACGGCGTCCGCAATCTGTCAATATCAGCAATGACAAAGTCCTCGAAATACAAGGCCTCTGTAAACGGCATGTGATACATGATGTTTCACTCGCTCTTGGACATGGGGAGATACTTGGTATTGCGGGTTTGCTTGGATCGGGACGTTCCGAGTTACTTCGCTTAATAAGCGGGGCTGATCACCCCGATTCCGGAAAAATTATGGTCAATGGACATCTTGTGAGTTCCCCAACAGTAAAACGAATGAAAAAGCTTGGTGTGGGTATGGCCCCGGAAAATCGTCAGGAAGAAGGTTTGATCCTTCAGTTGAGTACATGTGATAATGCCTGCCTGGTGTGTACTGACCGGATATCCTGGCACGGGATTTTATGGAAGGGTAGAAAACGCCCCGTTGTCCAGGATAATATCAATAACCTTGGTATATCGGTGGCGAATATCGACGCGCCAGTGTCGACCCTGAGTGGAGGAAACCAGCAAAAGGTAGTCATCGCCAAGTGGTTGAACACCCAACCCCGTGTGCTGCTATTCGATGAACCGACACGAGGGATTGATATTCAAGCGAAACAGCAGATTTTTGATTTGATATGGGAACTGAGTGGGAAAGGGATCAGTGCGATATTCGTGTCAAGCGAACTTGAGGAACTCCTGGAGGTTTGCCATCGCATCCTGGTCATGCATAAGGGATGTATCACGGGGGAAGTCATGCCGGATGAAATAACACCGCGGAAATTATTCGAATTGTGTACCCAGCCAAGCAGGCAAGCGACGGGTGAACCAGCACATGCCTAATTCACCTATTATTCAGTGGATAAAACGATGGGCCATGACCTCGGCCATGGACATTATTCTACTCTCGATCTGCGTCATTCTTGCGTTACAAGCGCCGAATTTTCTCACGCTGGATAATCTGCTGAATATTCTCCGAAGTGTCTCCATGCTCGGTCTGCTGGCATTTGGAATGACCATGGTGATCATCGCCAAAGAGATTGACCTGAGTGTCGGCTCGGGGGTTGCTTTCGCCTGTTGTCTGGTTGCCCGCCTGATGGCCGAAGGAGTTCCCGCGCCATTGAGCATCCTGGTAACAATCGGTGTTCTGTTCGGTTGTGGTCTTTTTGTGGGTTTCATGCGGGTAACATTCGCAGTGCCCTCCTTCATCACGACATTGGCTTTGTTTACGGGATACCGTGGGTTGGCGTTGATGTTGACAAAGGGATTTCCCGTAGCCATCGATGTGGACTGGTATTATTTTCTCGGGGGAGGTTATTTGTACGGTATTCCTTTTCCGGCAATCATATTCGCGGCCGCTTTTTTCCTGATCTATTTTATCATGGAATTCACAACCTTCGGCGGTGCGATTTATGCTGTGGGCGGGAATGATGAAGCAGCGCGGCTGTCGGGAATCGATGTTTCGATGGTCCGATACCTGGTGTTTGGAATCATGGGAGCATTGACCGCGCTCAGCGGAATTCTGCTCTCATCTCGAATTATGTCCGGAACGCCCACTGTCGCGCAGCAATGGGAGCTGGATGCCATCGCCGCTGTGATTATCGGAGGAACAAGTTTCAGTGGGGGGATTGGAAAGGTACGCGGTACCCTTGTGGGAGTTATTTTCATTGGTGTGATTGTCAATGGCATGACGCTTCTTAATGTCGATATATACTTTCAATACATCGTGCGCGGGGGATTGATTCTGGCGGCGGTGATGGTGAATCGGATACAGGAGATGAAATTATTATGAAATTCACACTTTCTTTGACTGTCGTGGCGGGGTGCGCAGTTTTCTTGTATCAGGGTCTGGATGCTCCCCTATCTGCAGAAGAGGAGACGAAGACCAAGGAACCGATAATCGGAATGTATGTTCATCAACATTGGTCCTACAACCACCCATATGCAGCCAGGACATGGACTCAAGTGGATTGGAAAGGTTATCTCGATGGCCTCAGTAAAATAGGCTATAACTCGGTGCTGATATGGCCGGTTCTTGAGACGATGCCCGATCCACTGACTCCCAGCGATGAAGAGAGTCTCGCGAAGATCGCAAGTGTTGTGGATTTTGCCCATCGGGAACTTCATATGCGCGTCTTTATTGCCCTGTGTCCCAATGTCGTGGCAAAAGATGAAGAGGCCAGAAAATATACATTTCAAGAACGTCCCTTTTTTTATTGCGACAAACGCATAAATCCCGCCGATGCCGTGGAAATGGGTAAAATGATTGCATGGCGGAAAAAGTTGTTTGAGCCATTGAAAGAGGTGGATGGTGTATTCATTATTGACAGCGATCCAGGCGGGTATCCTGGATCGAATAACCTTGAGTTTGTTTATTTATTGAATGCCCACCGTACCATGTTTAACCAGCTCAATCCGGGAATCGAACTCTATTATTGGATCCATGCCGGCTGGGAAGCCTTTTGCCGGTTTTACGAAACCGCAGAATTCAGGATGGGAGAAATGCCGGAGATCCTCGATGCGGTCCAATTACTCGCAAAAGTAAATCCAGAGCCATGGGGACTGACCAGCGGCCGTGGTATCCATATTGTGGATGACTTGGGGTTGGCTGATCGTGTTCTTGCATACTCCTATGGCGCCATTGAAGGAGAACCTTCATTCCCCATGACCAACTTCAACACCAAGCATGCCTATCGAGCAGGTAAAGAAATTGGACCGCGGGGAACCATGGGCAACTCACAAACCCACTGTGTGCAGCTGCCAAATGCATTTCTGTTTGCACAGGGTGCTCTGCAGCAACCCATGCCGGAACACTCGGAGTACGTCGAATTCGCCAACAGGTTGCTCCCAGGTCATGGAGAAGTGATTGTGTCCGCCTGGGAAGCAATGGATGGTATTGACGCTCAGAGGATCCGTGATGCCCTGAAATCAGTGGAGCCACTCATGAATACAGAATTAAAGACTGGGGATCTCCACGGGCTACTATTCGGTGATCCAAAAAGGTTTATCAACGACCTTGTCCTGATGCTCCGAACCCGAGCTGCCTTGGAGGAGTTTCATGCAGCTGCCATGGAAAAACCGGATTCGAAGGATACAGGTGAAAAGATGTCCAGTTTTGTTGAGGCGATCAGTGCCTGGCAAACCCAACATGGATACAAAAACAATCTGTATCTGTCTCGAATGCAGGAACCTCTCATGAAAGTTGACCCGGAATTCTACAAAGGTCTGCTATCTGAACTTTCCTATAAGGGAGAGGGGGCCACACCCTTCGAAAAAATCCAGAATGGTTACAAGAAGGTGGAGACCTTTACCCCACGTTTGATCGATGCCATGCGAAAGACTGCGGATCAGTTGATCCGAAACGGAAAATAATCGAAAGCCGTCCGGAAATGAACCGAAAGGAATTCAACACAACCTGCGCTTTAGGCGCCGCTTCCCTGTTGTTTTCAAAAAACAATTTATGTGCGGATAATTCTGAATTGCCTGGGCAGGAAAAAACTCCTTTCAAGATATGTGGTGTCTATTTTCATGATGGCTTTGAGGTGGAACAACGACATCATGCCCCTCTATATTGGGGACGAGATGAGTGGTTCCGTGAAATCCGGTGGCTCCATGCGTGTGGCATCAATGCAGTTGAGTTCGCTACGATGCTCGAATTCAATCGTGTTCCACAAACAGATCTGGAGCGTCAAAAAATTGAGGACCGGCTGCAGGTCCTTGATCTGGCCCATGAGCTTGGACTCCAATTTGGTTATATATTGACCAACACGGTAGTCAGTACTGTCCCGGATGGAGAGGAACCCAGTCACCAGTCGAAAAATAGGGCGGTCCAATTGTGTCCGAGAGATCCGGAGAATTTTGCACGGACCGTGGCACTCCAGGAATGGTATATGTCCACCTATCAAAAGGCGGATTTTTTTGAGGAATTCGCGGCCGACTGGGGCGGTTGCCACTGTGGCAAGTGCGGTGTCCCGGAATATCTGCGCTACGTGGAGACATTTGCCATCAAGCTGCAAGACCTCAATCCCAAGGCCCGTCTTTATGCCAACACCTGGAGTATTGCCTATTGGGGGCCCTCTCCAGAGCAACAAGGGTGGCGGACTGTCTTTGAGAATGAGATTCCCGGCTCACGTGAAGTGATTGAAAAACTTCACACCATGCCCGCAAATACCCATCTGACGCTCCCCTGTCATCACCTTTATCGTCCCCTGGTCTTCCAACAGAATGGAGGAAAGGCAAAGACGCCTGTTTTTCCCAGACCAGAGGACATACAAAAAGTCAAAGCACTTGGCCGTGATGTCATGGCCTGGCCGCACTTTGTCATGGATGACGACATCAGCCGCGCACCTCAATGGGGAATTGTGCATAGCGAGGTCCGTTACATCCGCGATCTATTGCAGCGATTGCGGGACACTGGAATTGAACGTGTCATCGGAAATCTGTATTTGCCCTATCTGCAGCTGATCAACACTTATGCTTTTGGCAGTCTCTTGAAAGACCCAGACCGGCAGGTTGAAGAGGTTCTTTACGAATTTGCATGTCTGGTTGCACATCGTGACGATATAGACCCTCTGGTTGAGGTGCTCACATGGATGGAGAATAAGAGCTATTGGGAAGAGCAAATGCCACTGGATGGACGTCTGCCACAAATTCCATGCAAGCTGAACAAGGCATCGGCTTTAACAGCCCTTGCGAAGGTGCGTCCCAATGCTTCTCCAGAATTGCCGTTGCCCTATTCTCCAGACCAATGGCTGGCGGACCTTCGACGATCGATCGAGAGAATGAACTGGACGGAGTGAGAACAAAACTTCATCTGGACTTACTGATCGGCCAGACCTTGAAGCGCTGTTGTCCATCAATAGATATTTCAAAAGGTCCTGGAAATGGATTGTTCGATCTTTCCTTCCCGAAGTAATCCGTGTTAATGACAATCGGAGAGCCATCAGCATGCTCATAAGGCAGGCCTGGAATGCTGGCCTTGCCCAGAAGGTCTGTCGTGATCAGTTGACGGGTCCTTTCATTGCTCCACGCTTTACTGAAAGTGCCTTGAAGATAAATCCCATCCCCTTCTTCAGTCAATGTGATTCCGGGATCGAAACCAGGTACGATGAGGGGATTCTTTTCATGTTTGGATGGTTTTGAATCTTTCAGGTAAACATTCCCTTCCATATAAACTGGGAGCTGTGCTTCATCATATTTGATCAGATCACTGGTCTGAACGATAATATTATTGTAGTAACGGTCATCACCGCTGGGGTTATCGTGCATCCCGGCGAGTTCGGTGGAATGGGCCTTATGAAAGGGAGTCAGCCTGCCGTCATAGCGATTGATATTGATCCCCCCGCCAATCAGGTTGTGAACATAGGCTCCACCCTGTGAGACTGAAAGTAGGGTTGTTGGTGAAAGGAAGATATTATTGGCGACAAGGAAGGGGCCGTGGTCCACCTCCACAAACAGATCCTGGTCCTGGTTATCATGGAAGAGATTTCCAATGACATGGGTTCCCTGGGCCATCCAATCCAGCCAGAGTCCACGGCAAGTCCGGAAGATATGGTTACCATGGATAACTGTATCGATTGCGCCATGGAACTTGATCCCCGCCATCTCCGCACCAGTGAATAACTGACGAAGATGAATGTCATGGATGGTGTTTCCAGTTACGGTGCAGAAGGCCGATCCAAGACTGCCGACAATTCCAGTCTGCTCGCAATGGGAAATGGTGTTATTGCGTACGATGTGGTGCCCGATGGTTTCCTTGTTCCAGCCACGTGCAAGGCCACGTTCGATGGTTTTGACATACCCCTCGGCGGTGTCCGCGGAGGTGTTATCAAACTCATCTCCATGCTTCCCGAGCGAGACGCCGGAGCAAATCGAATGACTGATCACATTATTTTCGATAATCCAGCCCTTGCTCCAGTGTGTGCCGATCAAACCGGTCTGTTCCGCGGTGGGAGGTGCCCATTGAGTTGCCGCATGACGCATGATGAAGCCACGGACAGTGATGTAATTCCGATGAGGCTGGTCAGGATAGAATACGGTCTGACGCGCATTGATTTCCACCAGCTGGTCATTGGGATCGACTCCTTTGAACTGTGCCCAGAGAGTGGTGGTTTTTTCATCGACTTTACCGAACCAGAGAGGTGTATTTCCAATGGGAGCCAATACTTCCTCCTGCCTGGCCGCCTCGGTCAGCCATTCGCCATTGAGATAAACTGCCCCGGTGTGATGATCGCGTCCCTTGGGGTGAAACCAGTCACCATGGATCAGATCGCTGTAAGGGTTGTAGTTGCCGAAAAAATCATTGGGAAGGGTCACCTTCCAGGTGTCGTGTTGAACCTTTTTCCAGCCTGTCACCACCTCAGAACCCTTGATTTCAACCTTCTCGCCAGGGGCCGCCTGATAGGTGATACGCTTCGTGTCTGATTCTCCTCCGTGTGGAGGATTGATGCTCTCTCGATAGACGCCCTCATGCACGGTAATGATATCACCAGGCTGCGCGAGGAGCGCCGCTGCGGAAATAGTTTTGAGCATTTCTGCTGGAGATCCATCGTTGGCGTCATCGCCTGCAGGGGAAACGTGGAACGTCGTTTGAGTCTGAGCGTCAACTGGCTGGACCAAGAAGATTAGGGGTGTTATGAAAACTTGAAAGGAAAATAAACACAGCGTAAAGTTAATTTGTTTCATGATCATCCTCCAATTCAAAAATTCTTTTCAAATATCCTTACAGCGTTTTTATGAAAAAACATGAGCACTATTTGAAAGACTGCTACAAACCTGTTGGTTGGCAGAAATCATCCGATTTTACTCAGGCCCCAGAATCTGGATGGCACGTATGGCCGCCTCTCGCACACTGTTATCTGGATCGTCTTTAAGAGCCAGAAGGTGAGGAGCAGCACTGGGATTGCCGGACATTCCGAGAGCTTGGACGATGACGGTCCGGAATGCAGGATCGGGGTCTTTCAGTGCCTTTATAAGTGGTTCTGGAATGCCTGTACGGCAGACGCGGCTTAGAGATTGGGTTCCAAATTTCAATGACATTTCGGAGTCAAAGGCATCAACTTCTTGTTTCTTCGCCGTAGCAAGGTCTGCCACTAATGTTCTGAGAATCTGAATACCCAAATCTACATACAGATCAGGATATCGCCGTGTCGCTAACTCAAATGCCGAAAGTCGATCACCGGGAGGTCCTGACGTGATGATTTGAGTCATCGTGGCTTCAGAAATTGCTCTATTATAAAAACCAAGGGCATAGATGGAGGCCTGCCGTTCGATACCTTCTCCCTTAAGAGCCGTCATCAAAACAATTTCATAATATTCGTTAAGCTGATGTAACCCGGCTGCAGCTAATGATTCCGCTCGTTTTTCTTGATCGTCGCTTTTCAAGCCCTCCTCGATGCGCTTTCGGATGGAAATGGTATCATCGTCGGTCGTATTGGAGACCGTAACAGTACTATCGCCCAGAGCTGATCGAAGATTTACGAGAGGACTACTGATCCATATGGGATCTGATTCAAATAAACTCTTCAAACGCTTCAAGACACTCTCACGGTCCTGGCTGGTGGCCCGGATAGCTCGACCCAGAGTGTACCAACCTTTTGAAAATGAATCAAATTCTACAATTCTACATTTGGGAACCAGGTCTTCATCCACTGGGTAGGTCTTCATGTCCTGAGCCCATGCTTGAACTAAAATCTTCAGGCTCTCATCATTGCCAAGTCGTGCGAGCATGGAATGGACTTTGATCCATTGAATGGGATAGCGCTCTTTCTGGTCCGATGGATCACGCATCCGATCAAACACACCAGATGCCTTGAGTTGAGCAACTTCTTTATTGAGGTTGATAAGCATTTTTTCAAGGTGTTCTTTAACATCATAATTGCCATTTTCTATCAACCCATCCGCGGTAACAATCTGGATATCAACATTATCATTATCGAGTCCTTGGCGATCTCCAAGTTTCCCTAAAGCATAAGCGGAGGCCATCACAGTTGAGTCATCGTATTGGAAGTGACCATAAAAAGTCATGGGAGAGTCTGTATCTGCCGAAACAACCTCTGGTTCATCACTTAAAGATTTAAGGAGGATGTTCTTACCATGGTCATCCCCAAGATCCGCGAGAGCGAGAGCAGATACAAATTGGACCTTGGGGCGTTTATGAGAAAGAAATGGAATGAGTGCTTGAATCACCTTTTCCCGGCATTTGTCGAGCTTCCCAAGATCACGTAACAATGATATACTCCGAAACCAGATATAATGAGGTTGATTATCTCCCTCGCCAAAGAATTCCAGGTCTTCTTCTACATCTGACTTACCAGGTTTCCCTGAAAGTTTCGCCTGTCCCTCAGGATCTTGTACATTGATTACGAGTCCTCGAATCATGGCATCAACTTCAGAGATTTTTCTCTGATCGATTCGCTGTTCGGCAACTTTCATCCGCTTGACCGGATCTTCGATCTTATCTAATCCAACAGTTGATTCATTGGTAAGAGCTCTTCGCAGATCTGCCAGGCTATACCGTTTTTGATCCCAATAGATGAATTCGTTATCATCCGCCCCACGTAGAAGGAAAAAACCTTGTGGATGAGCAATCCAATCCGCGTCGATCTCTTTAATCTTCTCCTCTGGCTTTATGCTGGATGCCCACAAGAAATACTTTCGACCTTTAACAGGTGGCGGAGCAAGAGCCGTCTGGATCATACTTGAGCAATCGGAATGCAGGATTGTTTGGCTTGCATCTTTGGGCCAGGTCTTGTCTCCGGAAATCTGCTCAACGAGGGTACACTTGGATGAAATAAAAGGAATCATGTCACCTTCGATTTGAGCCCAACAATTTTCGATAGAGTCAACTGAAACAATCGCTACGAGATCGGTGGGTTTGTCTACAATAAACTGCTCCACCGGCGAATACACTTCTTCTCCCCGGGAATGAGGCACTCCAAGCAACAAGAAAAACAGAACGCAATTCACTCCAAAGTAAAAACTGCGATGCATGGTTCAACCTCCAACTTCAATGGGTGGGACAAGATCATCGAGGATCAGCATGTCCCCCCTCTTTTGGGGCGGCAACCATCCTACAGGTTCCGGGTTCGAACAGGAAGTTCTGGTCTGGATAAATCGATAGACTTTTTCACAAATATCTGGAGGCTGGCCCGGAAGGGAGGAGTGGACAGATCACTCAGGGGGCAGGTTCAAAACACGGCGTGCGTTCCCTGAGAGAATCTTTTGTCTTTCCTCGCTGGAAAGGTCCATCTCGTGGATGGCCCGCAAGGTTTCACGGATGTACCCGGGGCCTTGCTCAGGATCGAAAGGCATGTCGGAAGCGAAGACAAGGTGGTCGATTCCGAAGAAAGCCAGACCGCATTCAATGGCGGCGCGCCAACCAAAGGTGGCGGTATCTCCATAAAAGTGTTTCAAAGCCTCCATAGGACGCTCCTTCAGGCGCGTCTGAACCGCCTGCGCCAGGTCCGGAGGATTACGGGTTCCCAGCAGATCGAGCCCCGGACCTAACCTTCCGGCCAACAGGGGGATGGTGCCCCCGGTATGGTGGGTAATGATCTTGAGATGTGGCCAATCATCAAAGACACCCGCGAAAACCAGGCGGCACATGGCGATGCTGGTTTCATGCGGCCAGCCGAAGACCCACCACAGGTCAAACTTGGAGACCTCCTCGGTCAAGTAATCGGGACGGTTCATGCCCCGTGCAGGGTGAAGCCAGACCGGACAGTCCAATGCGGCCATGAGTTCAAAGATCTGGAGATACTCCGGTTGGTCCAGGGGTGAGCCATTCACACTGGTAAAAACCTGGACCCCACTGGCGCCGAGTTCATTGATGGCATACTCCGCCTCTGCCAGCAGGGCTTCTGGATTATTTAACGGCAAGGCCGCCACGAAACTTGGAAAGGGATCCGGATGAGCCTGGACTATCCCGGCCATCTCTTCGTTGGCCACCCGGGCAAGTTCAGGAGTCTTGTCAGGACCGGCGATCAACTCCAGAGCGGGAGAAGCCAGGCAGGGGATCTGGCGATAACCCTCAAAACGGGACATCAGATCCAATCGGGCCTCGATATCGACCATGACCGGCATGGCACAGGCGCGTCCCCACATAAAAGGGATGCGGGGGCACATCTTGGTGACCCGATCACGGAATCGGGGTGGGAGCCAGTGGCAGAACAGGTCGAATACTTCATGGGTCATGATCAGGATTCTCCCCAAACACTTTATTCCGGCCTGAATAGCTTCTGAAAGACCAGGAATAAATGAGAAAACGTTTCATCTTTGAGAGGATCATGCTATACTTTGATCACTGTGTCTATGGAATTCGGGCGTTTTTTCTTCATCAAACGTGGATGAAAAAATTCGAATCGATAGAGACTTTGTTCAGATAACGTTTTCCCATATGAACCACTGAAATGCCGGAAAACTCCACCATCCAGATCAGAAACCAACCATGTTTGTGTCCTTTTCCAATGATGCGAATCCTGTTGGCTGTGATTCTGGTTCTTGGGACAGGGATGGAATCATTGGCGGCCAGCGAGTTTCCAACTCCAATGGATTATGGTGCTGTGGGAGATGGGATCGCGGATGATTCGAACGCCCTCCAGCAGGCAGCCACTCAGGGACGAGTCTGCCACCTTGCCTCGCGTGTTTACCGCATCACACGCAGGATTCTTTTACCAAAGGATTCAGGTCTGATTGGACCCGGGGAGATCCGGGTCGATTTTGATACCCACACCGTGGATTTTCAGAATGTGGCCCTTCTCATCCAGGGCGATGGAGTCCAGATCAGGAACCTGGAGATCCACAAAGTGTTCCTCGATGGGTCCTATGGAATCGGGATCGCCGCGGAGGGACATCGAGGAATGACCCTGGAGGGGGTTGAGATATCCGGTTACAGCGCACGGTATGGGATTCACCTGATCGGATGTGAGATGTTTTCAATACGGCATTGTCAGATCCACGATTTCATGATGGACACGACCGCCGACATGATCGCGGACTCCCCGGCCGGTATCCGTCTTACCAATTGCCATGATGGAATTGTCCAAGGGAATCGTCTGAACCGGATTGAGGTCGGACCCACCGGAATGCAATCCATCTCCCCGCTTCGTCCAGCCTATGGTCCACAGGGATACCAATCGGACCACATCACAGGGCAGACCTGTGACAGGATTCTCTACCAGGGCAATGTGCTCAGGACCAGCGGGGAAGGCATCGATATTCTCTATTCGGAGAACTCTATCCTGGCGGGAAATGTGGTTCATGACATCTGGTTTCAGGGATTCAAGATGCTCGCAGCTGCTTTTTGCCCCGCGACAGGAAACCTGCTGGAGGATTGTTACCAGGGGATTGGATTGGCAGCGGGGAGAACGCTTGCCGGGGCACTACCCTGCATTCCACTGAGCGGAGTGGTGGGGTCTGTAGTCGGGGGCATAGAGGACCCTTCCAATGAAGGAGACACCCTGGCTCATCTGGGGGATGGCAATTACAACAACCGATGCCTCATCACTCAGACAGGGCCAACGGTTTACAGCTTTGTCCTTGATCTCCTTTCACCCAAAGAGATCACCGATGTGGTGCTCGTTTCTGTCTCCGACTACCGTGTTGCCGGTCAGTTTCCAGGCGGATCGGTCAAAGTGGAAACTGCCACCTCCTTCGCCGGTCCCTACCAGACAGCGGGAACTGATCAGTTCGAATGTATCCGTCCCAATGCCTCGGGGCAGATGCTACACCCTGAAAATGGTAAGTCAGCCACCCAGAGCGAGGCACGAAGGATCGCTCTCAATGCGGCAGTTTTGGCGCGCTATGTCCGTTTCACCGGGACCTACTGCCTGGATAATGCCCAGGTCATCGGGGAGGCGCATATCAACCATGGCGCGGTTCTGCACCGGATGAGACCGTTGGGGAACTCCTTTCAGAATGCCCCACAGGTTCCTTTCCATATGACCGATGGAAATACCTCCACCTATTACAATCCCAAGATCACCGCGGGTACGGTGGATCTCGATCTGGCCCCGCAACCGATCCCCTTCCAGAGCATTCGTTTTGTCCGTAAGCCAAATGATGGTTCCTATCTGCCGCGCTCAGGAGAGATCTGGATATCCTCACAGGATGATCCCGATCATTTCGATACACGGATTCTGGTTTACGATGTACCCAACCCCACCATGCACCATGAGGATGTTCTGATCACACTTCCCCAGCTGGTCACCAAACGGTATGTGCGCATCTCCTGGAGCCGTCTCCAGAGCGAGTTTCGTACAGAAACACGGATCGCTGAAATTTTGGTGGGTGACCAACAACCCTGTTCAACAACCGCAACGGACCCAAGACGTCCGGCCAATGGAAATGTCCTGAATGGAAATGTGGTCATCAATCCGGGCAGTGAGGGGTCCTTCGGGATTCCGGGAGTGGACCGTGTCCGGTACGCGGGGCCATACGGGATCGATCTGAACGACTCGCCCAATTACAACGTGGTCGTAAACAACCTTCTGGCCGACAATCAAACCTCAGAGACGATGCAGCAGGCCATTGGAGGAGCGGGTACGGGAACCGGGAACCTGATTATGGACAATCAGGAAGTCCGGGATGTGGAACTCCAGCCGACTCCGACCCTTTCTCCGACTCCCACTCTCACCGCCTCTCCAACCCGATCCATGACACCCACATCGACGATGACCCATATTCCAGTTGAGACCCCCACACCGACCGAGATTCCAAGCTACATCGAGAAGTGGATTGACTATGGATCTTCCCTTGGAGGATCTGAATCCATTGGTGGGAATAATTGAGGTGATGAAAATGATTCGAGTAAAATCAACCACAGCATCTATTTTGGTCTTCCTTTTCACCCTGTTTCTGAGTCTCAGTCCAGTATCCGCAGATCCTGTCGATGAGTTCACCACCCCCTTCGACTTCGGGGCGACTGGAGATGGAGTGGCCGATGACTCAGCCGCCCTCCAGTCCGCTCTCAACACCGGCAAGGTGGTCCAACTCCCCTCGGCCAAGTACCGTCTCACCCAGCAGCTGACCATCCCGGAGGGAGGAGGTTTGAGTGGTCCGGGTATCCTTTTGGTGACTGCGGACATTGGACGGGCTCTCTTTACCCAGGCCGACCATGTGACCCTCGATGGAATTGAAATCAGGAAAACCTTTGTGGATGGGTCTTATGGTGTTGGGATTGCGGCTGAAAATGTGTCACAGCTGACCATCCGGAATGTCGAGATCAATGGATACAGTGCACGTTATGGGATTCATATTGTGGAGTCGGATGATTTCGAGGTAACCGGCTGCTACATCCATGACTTCATGATGAACACTACGGCTGACATGATTCAGGATTCCCCGGCGGGACTTCGGATCACCCGTTCGGGCCATGGAATCGTGTCCAACAACCGGATCGAGCGGATTGAAGTTGGGCCTGTTGGAAGGGCCTCCATTTCTCCGCTGGTACCATCTTATGGTCCCCAGAAATATCAATCGGATTGCATCACCCTCCAGCAGAGCCACCATGTGGTGGTTTCCAACAATCTGCTGGTCACCTCCGGGGAGGGCCTGGACATGCTGCTCTCACAATCCTGTACCGCCACCAACAATGTGATTTCAGACATCTGGTTCCAGGGAATCAAGATGCTGGGGGTCTCCTTTTGTACCGTCAATGGGAATTTCCTCTCAGACTGCTACCAGGGGATCGGCCTGGCTGCCCATCCCGCCTTCAATGCCGAGGCTTCTGCCAACACCGTCAATGGCAATGTGCTCAGAGACATTGGCTCACCGGGGAGTTTTGGAGAGGCAGCATCGGTCCGTCCGCAAGAGATTCCCAATGGCATCCATGGGATTCTTCTGGCCAGCCCCCAAGGGTGTCGTCACAACATCCTCTCAGACAATGTGATCGTTGATACCCAGCTGATAAAGACCACCGAGTCGGGAGTGAAAGGGAATGGAGATTCCTCGAATCTTATTTCGGGTAATGTTTTCACAGCGGATTTGACAAGCCCCTAGGAGTCTTTTAAGCCCTTGGAAGAGACAGGTTTGATCAACCAGGTCTGGTATAACTGACTGATAACACAGACCTTATGCTTTTTTTTTGGAGGTTGTTAGGTTTTCAGAAAATTCCTGTTGAAATTGCGAGGCAAGGGTGCCAGAATAGTATTATCTGAGAAAACGTTTCACGAACATTTGGACGATCTAAAAGGGTACGGGTAAAGTGCCAGCAAGAAAGTACCCTGAATGAAATGGATTATTTGATGTTTCTATTGGCAGTTTTCCGGTAATCGTTTTCTCATTTTGAACAGCCCGATTGAACGGGCCATTGTAAAATCAAGTGGTTGGATGGAGGCTGGAAGTCAATGAAACGTAATCGTGTTTTCGGGTTTCTTGTCCTTGTCATTGCGTGTCTCATTTCTCTGCCTGCTTGTGCGTACTTTGTAGTTCCCGGTTCAGTGACCAATGGTGTTGTCGACCCCGGGGCAGAGGGTGACACGGAGGCTCGTGCAACAGATGATGATTACCTTTCCAGGCTGTTCATTGGTGCCCAGGGTGGGCCAGGTAATCGAGTGAGTTTTGTGGTGAATCTGGAGGGAACCCAAGTGGTTCGTTCCGTAGCCATGTATGGCAGGCCCTGGTATGATGGTGCGATCAGTATGTTCAGCGATGATGTCATTGTCGAGGCGGGCGACTCGGCCACGGGCCCCTTCACCCAGATCGGCTCGATCAATGTCGGCCACACCCGTCCCACCGATCCGGATCCCTTGGTGGGTGGGGAGAACCCCTGGACAGGCGGTAATGGAAGAGTCATCCCCTGCACGCCTACCACCTGCTCATTCCTGAGGATTTCGGGTGACCAGGGTTTCGACAACAATATTCTCCTCTATCACCTGATGATCAACCCGCGCGTGACCATCCACCGGATGGATCCTATCCAGGTCAATCCGGGGGCTCCGGAGTTTCAACCGCTTTCCTTCGGAGGTGGCCCCAATAACAGCCGTGCCACCGTGGACTGCGTGGATGGAAAATTCAACACCCGGACATTCTGGGGGCTGGATGTCAAACTGACAGTAGACTTAGGAGTTCCTACCCAAGTCAACGAGTTCCGTTTCCACGCAAGTGACAATGATACCCAGGCCACCTTGCGCCTCGGTATCATCAGGACTTCTACAACCGATGATCCAAATGCTTTTGATACCCAGGAGGAAGACTTCGAGGCCAGCGCGATTGGTGGAGGCCAAGCGGCGCATCCCAAAGTTCGTCTAACCAACCAGCCAACCAAACGCTTCTTCCAGATCGAGTTTAAGGAGAACTCCTCGGGTATTAGTGGTGATGGCGCCAGCCCTGTTTACCGGATGAGCGAGCTCGACTACAGGGCAGTCAATGAGTCACCGATCAATACAGCGGCAGTCGTTGTGGGTTCTGTGGTTGATGGAACTGTGGATCCGAGCGCTGAAGGCGATGTGGAAGGCCAAGGCTTCGACCTGGATTACAACGAACGTTTCTTTATTACCCAGCAGTCCCAGCCACGGACCAGTTTTGTGGTGGACCTGGGTGCCTCCCAGCTGGTTCATTCGGTGGCTTTCTATGGTGACTGGGCATACAGGGCTCAGATTGCCATGCTGGGGAATGAGATCATTGTGGAAGCTGGTAACTCGCCGACAGGACCTTTTACCCAGATCGGAATGCTGGATGTGGGCAGCACCCGTCCCACGGATCCGGATCCTGCTGTGGGAGGCGAGAATCCATTCACCGGTGGAAATGGACGCCGTGTTGCCTGCACACCGACACAGGCCACCCATCTCCGGATTTCCGGTAGCTATGGTTTTGACAATAACATTCTGATCTATGAGATGGTGGTGAATCCGAATCATGTCCTCCACCGGGTTGACCCGGTTGATCAGGGGCAGACCCTGTGGGATATCGGTGGCGGACCGTTAAACTCCCGTTGCGGCGCTGAGGCAGTGGACGGAAATCTGACCACACGGCTCAATCCCAGGTTTGTTCCTTTCAGTTTCACCATCGATACAGGTCCTACGGCTATGAAGATGAAGGAGATCCGGATCTTCGCAATGGATAACGACATCTCACCATTGCCTCGATACGGAATCGTACGAACCTCTTCTACAGACAACCCCACTAATATGGATACGATTGAGAATGATTTCTCCACAGGTGATGGGATACCTTACCAGGGGGCCTCGACTGTTATCCCACTTCCCAACAGGCCCGAGAAGCGGTTTGTCCAGATCACCTTCACCGGTGCACAGGGTGGCGGACCGGAGGATGGAGTCCCGGTACGGATGGGGGAGATTGAGGTGATTGGTGAGCCAGTTGGTGTGGTTGCGGTGCAGGACTGGGTTCTTTACTGAGGAGCGGGTCCAACCGGCAGGAGGAAAGTGATACAGGTCAATCCTGGGGGGTCAGCCGTAAGGCTCCCCCCACAAGGATTGACACAAAGGAACCAGTAATCAGGAGATAAGTAATGGCATCACACGAATGGTCCGGCGTCTTTGCCGCCACCCTTTGTCCCTTCAGGGAGGATTACTCGATTGATGAGGAGGGGCTCAGGGATTACTTTGACTGGGTGGCCTCTTTTCCTGGGATGAAGGGGCTGGTCTGCAATGGCCACACCGGCGAGATCATGTCTTTACGAGCCTCGGAACGTGCTGAAGTGACTCGTTGCCTGGCTGAGACAACAAAAGGCCGTGTCAAGGTCGTTTCGGGCGTCTGCTGCGAAGGGAGTTTCGAGGCCATCGATCATGCCCTCGAAGCCAAGGAGGCCGGCGCGGATGCCATTCTCCTGATGCCACCCCATCACTGGCTGCGATTTGGACGTTCCCCGGAGACGGCCATCGGCTTTTTCCAGGATGTAGCCGAGGGAGCGGATATTCCAATCATTGTTCACCAGTATCCCGCCTGGACCAAGGCGAGCTACTCACTGGCTGAAATGCTGGAGATGGTCAAGATCCCGCAGGTTGTCTGCATCAAAATGGGGACACGGGATATGACCCGGCTGCGGTATGATTACGAGATCCTGAAAGAAACCGCACCGCACATCCCCATCCTTTCCTGTCATGATGAGTACCTGCTGGCGAGTATTCTGGAAGGGGCTGATGGCGCGCTGGTGGGATTCGCGGGTTATGCGCCAGACCGGATCATTCAGCTTGTTCATGCCGCTTTGGAGGGAGATCTCTCCAGGGCACGGGCTGCACAGAAGACTGTGGAAAAACTCTCACGGATCATTTACCGATTTGGTGAACCATCCTCCAATGCCCATCAGCGGATGAAGGCAGCGCTGCATATTCAGGGGCATTTGTCGACTGATGTGGCGCGCCCACCCCTGCGTCCCTTGCCGCTCGAGGACAAAGAGGAGATCCGTATGCGTCTCCTGGAGGCAGGTGTGGAGCTCGCGGCGGGGGAGGTTCTGGCGGTAAGATAACAGAGAGTGAAAGTATTCACTGGACCAGCCCTCCTTTCCTTGGCTTGATGCTCAACAGGGATGGTCCGGAGCGAAGATGGCCCGTTTGTGATGGGCCAGAAGAAACTTGGAAGAATGGTGGTTGAGAAGGAAAATGGAAGGGAGAAATTCTTCATCAGGCAGTCTGTCCGTTCGTAACGGGGGACAAGGTTTCACGCTGATCGAGCTGTTGATCGTGATCGCCATCATCCTCATCCTCATCTCGATAGCGTTGCCGAATTTTATCGAGGCGCAGAACCGTGCACGGGTCACCCGCGCCTGGGGTGACCAACGGGCGCTCAAAACAGCGCTGGCATCCTATCGGAATGATTACAAGGATTTTCCGGTAGGATGGCAGAAGAATTTTGATGTTCGACAGACAAAGCCGGTCAACGCCTGGAAGCTTTCTTTCCCCACCGGGCTTTTCGTCAGATGGCGCCTTACGATTCTGACAACTCCGGTGAAATATATGACCTCCCTGCCGGAATCCCCCTTTGCGATTGATTGCTACAAACACTCAGGCGGATGCGACAAGATTGTGGGTCCAAATGGTCCCTATAATCCGGGCTCGGAGTACAACCAGGATGGTCCCTGGTATGACCATCCCAACACCATCTCCGCGGGTGCGCGTGGGTACCACCAGGGTGACCCAAAGTATTGGCATGGAACCCAGTACCACTTGCGTGATGCGGGACCGGATGGAATCTGGAGCAATTCAACACAGCAGGGCCAGACAGTCATCGCGCCCTACACTCCGACCAATGGCACCAAGTCTTTTGGTGACATCTGGACATTCGGGCCCTGAAGATCTCCGGGGGTTATGAAAAACGCATGATCCGGATCCGGGGTTTTACGCTGATTGAGCTGTTGATCGTGATTGCCATCATTCTGATCCTGATTGGTATCGCTTTGCCCAATTTCCTCAATGCTCAAATCAGTGCCAAGGTAGCTCATGTCATGGAAACGCATAATTCATTGGCCGCCGCCATTCAGTCCTATCAGACTGATTTCAGAATCTATCCTCCCTCATGGAGCAAGCATCCCGCCAAAATGCAGATGCGTTTCCCGGAGGATGCTTATGTACGCTGGAGGCTGGTGTGCTTGACAAGCCCTATCGCTTATATGCGTGTGCTGCCTGAGTCGCCATTCTTTCCGGATAAGCAGAAGCACTCGGATGGTGTCATCGAGATGAAGTATAACGCCGGTTCTTCTTACGACCAGGTCAAGGGTTGGTATAACAATTTGGGACCCATGCTGGCCAAATCGAGCAGGTGGTCAACTGAATATCATTTACGGGATGCGGGACCGGATAAAGTCTGGAATAACCAGGATTGGTACAATGTGACCAACCTGATGCCCTATGCCCCGACCAATGGGGTCGGGTCGATTGGTGATATCTGGAAGTTTGGACCCTAAGAATCCCATTTGGAATGACCGCTTCCATCAGGCCCATGTGAATCTCTGCGTACCTGCCAGGCGAAAGGACACTGACCACCATGAATCCCGCATCCCTCCTGTCCATCATCCTCTGTGTGAGTGTGGCACAAGGTCCATCGGTTTTTGAATATGGGGCGAAGGGAGATGGGATCGCGGATGATACATTGGCAATCCAACAGGCACTTCATGCCGGAAAAGGACCGGTCACCCTTCCAGCTGGTCGATTTCTCCTTACAAAAAGTCTTCAGGTGCCTTCGGGTGGGGGAATTCAAGGGGTTGGAACACTTTTTGAGTCTGCGGATGTGACCACCATTATCAATGCCGACGGGGAAGAATCGCCTCAACAGATCGTTGTGGAAGGCATCAGGATCGAGAAGAAGTTTGTAGATAATTCAGTTCAGGATGGGATCCGTTTCGAGAAGACCCGGGATTTGAGGATTCGTGGAGTTGAAGTCACGGGGATATCCGCCGTGGTTGGGATCTACCTCAATGAGTGCACAAACTTCTCCATCTCGGACTGTTATATCCATGACTTTATTCTTTCCGCCACGGAACGTCCGCTTCCGGGTGGACGTGGTCCTGATGGGCTGGGGATTTCCACACGCCGTTGCGCTTTCGGTCAGATTTCCAACAACCGGATTGAAAATCTGCTGGTGACTGAGGAATCCGCCGATGCTCTGGCCTGGCAGACGGATGGCATCAACCCGGTCTGGAGCAGGCAAGTCAGTATCACGGGTAATGTGGTCCGGAATGTGGGGGAGGGAATCGACCTGGTGGGATGTGAATCCTGCGCTGTTACCGGAAACACCTTTGAGGACTGCTGGCATTTCGGGATCAAGGTGATCCATGGTTCCAAATTCAACTCGATTTGCTCGAACACGATCCGGAATGCCGCGCTGGCCGGAATGTCACTCTATTTTGGAAACCCGGAAAATGGAGCGATCTATGGCAATGTGGTGAGTGGAAATACGATCGTCAATACAGGGGCCCTCCAGAGAAAAGACGACAAAACTGTCAAAGGCATCTGGAAGAGTTGGCCATATGCAGGGATCGAGATTGTGAATGATAACCGCGAGGGAAATTCAGTCTATGACTTCGTAATTTCGAATAATGTCATCTACGACGATCAAAAGGAACACACCTGCAAGTATGGGATTATCGAGCGGTATATCACTTTTGGTGAGCAAGACAAGGTTTCTTTTACCGAAAGTCCGGTCGATGATGGAGGACTCTTCACTAACCTGATCCAGGGGAACCTGATCCGGGGAATGGCTATCAAGGATTATTCGGTGGGATCTTCTGTAAAACCCTGATTGGGCGAAAAGGACTTGGCGTGGAGGTTGTCTGTGGACGAAAAGGCGGAAGCACTCAAGGGGTCTTTGGTTTTGTTGGATTGGCTGGTGGTGGCCTTGTATTTCCTGTTCACCCTGTGCCTGGGGATCTATTTCGGCAAACGTCAGACAAGCTCCGAGCACTATTTCATGGCGAACAGGAAAGTACCGGGCTGGGCAGTGGGCGTATCCCTTTTTGCCACAGTCATTTCCAGCTGGGCTTTCCTGGCGCTTCCCGGCAAGGCATTCAAGAGTGATCTTCAGTACCTGGTTTCCGTGCTTCCGATTCCTCTTGTGATTGCGACAACCGCAGTCCTGATTATTCCGATTTATCGCAACAAGGTGAAACTTTCGGCCTATGAATATCTAGAACGGCGTTTCGGGCTGATAGCACGTTTCTACGGGAACATTGCGTTTCTTGCGGGCCATTTCTTCAAGCTGAGCGTGGTCCTGTATCTCCTCTGTCTGGCGATTGCCGGCATGACCGGCTGGCCACTCATTCCCCTGATTGTTTTTGTCGGCCTGATCACCCTGGCCTACACCTTTGTGGGAGGTGTTGAGGGTGTTATCTGGACCGATGTGGCCCAGGGATTCCTCATGGTCCTCTCAGCGGCCCTTGCGATTGGGTTCCTTCTTTTG
>CAYZUX010000063.1:0-25523 GCA_964481775.1 uncultured bacterium
TGCATGGGAATTGGGAGTTTATCGCTTCGGCTTGTGGGGTCAATGAGAGATGCTGTGAACGGACCAAAAGAGTGATTCATCCTGTTCCTTCGATGCCGACAATTCTGCTACACTGAACGAAATTGCCAGTTAGGGGGAAAATCTTGTCAGTCGCATTGAAGAATCCACCAGTTCTTTTGGAGTCCGGCAGGGGTTCCCGGATTGCCAGCCGTGTCGAAAATCTGAAGCCATCCGGCATCCGCCGTTTCTTTGATCTTGTTTTGGGACGAGCTGATATTCTCTCATTGGGTGTGGGTGAACCGGATTACGCCACTCCCTGGGCCATCCGGGAACAGGGGATTTTTTCGCTTGAAAAAGGGCACACCTCCTACACCTCAAACCAGGGGTATTTGCCCTTCCGTCAGGCGATCTGCCGATGGCTCGAGAGAGAGATGCATGTTTCCTACAATCCCGAACGGGAGATTCTTGTGACAGTCGGTGTCAGCGAGGCCGTGGACCTGGCCTGCCGTACCTTGCTCGAGAGTGGCGATGAAATGCTGATACCGGAGCCTTGTTTTGTCTCTTATCCGGCCCTTGCTGAGTTGGCCGGCGGTGTTCCTGTCATGGTTCCCACCGATGCCTCCACCGGGTTTTTGCCCAGTGTGGCCGATCTCGAAGCACACTGGAGTAGCAGGACACGTGTCCTGCTGGTGAACTTCCCCGGCAATCCCACCGGAGCGACCATCAGCCGTGAGAAGATGCTGGAGATCGCGAACTGGGTGATTGAGAAGGATCTGGTGCTTATCAGCGATGAGATTTACAGCACGCTGACCTACGATAGCCAGCATGTCTGTTTTGCTTCGTTGCCGGGTATGAAAGAGCGCACGGTTCTTCTGCATGGCCTTTCCAAGGCATGGGCCATGACTGGCTGGCGGATTGGATTTGCAGCCGCTCCCGGAGATATCCTTGAGGCAATGAACAAGGTCCACCAATACCAGATCATGTGTGCGGGGATCACTGGACAGATGGCGGGGATTGAAGCCCTCGATCATGGTGATGAGGACTGCAAACGGATGAAGATGGATTACTCCCGCAGGCGCCGTCTGATTGTGAAGAGTCTCAATGAAATGGGACTTTCCTGCCACATGCCAGGAGGGGCCTTTTATGTTTTTCCGTCAATTCGCGAAACCGGTTTGACCAGCGAGGAGTTTGCGCTGCGTCTCCTGGAGAAACAGAGCGTTGCCGTGGTGCCTGGTGATGCGTTTGGTCCATCAGGGGAGGGGTATGTCCGTTGCGCCTATGCAACCTCGCTGGACATCATCGAACAAGCCATGGAGAGAATGAAGCGTTTCATGAACTCCCTCTAGCGTTCCTCTCTCTCAATCTCCGGTTATTTTTTTTCCGGAGAGTATCGAAACTTGATTGGAGGCCAACCACCATGGCTTTGCGTGGTCTTTTCTGTGTGTGTCTTTCTATTCTGCTTGGCCTGAGTTCCACCGCTCAACTCAGCCCTGAAGCCCGCCGCGATCTGATCCGTGAACTCGAGGCAAAGAACCGTGCCAAAAATGTGAAGGCTGCAACTGATGAAGCGAGCTTGACCCCGGATCAGGTGGGAGGTCTGGAGGACCTTAAACAGGAAATGGCCGCCGCACGTCTGGCTTTGACCACCGCCAAGACCGACGCCACCCGTGAACGTGCTGCCCAGGCTACCATCAACTATGTGGATCCTCTTACCCGGCTCGAGCAATACGATGATGCGGTGGTTGCCATCAAGACCTCACTCGAGATGGGGGCATCCGCCGAAGTGCTGGTTCAGAAATTGGGTGAGATCCGGGTAACTCAAAGCAGCCGGGCTTTTGAATCAGGAGGTTGGGAGAATGCCAGGTTCCTGCTCGATGACACCTGGAGAACCGCCCGGTCTTACAAGGTGTCCTCGGTTGAGAAGGATTACGCGCAAAGGCTCCGTGACCTGCTGGTAGCCTGGGCTGAGAGTCTGCGGCGCTCCGGTCAGACAGCTGATGCACGTGCCAAAGCCATTGAAGCCTCGACCTGGAAGATCAATACCGAGGAGATCGAGGCGCTGTTGGCTCGAATCTATTACCAGGAGGATGATTACAAGAATACACTTGAGCATCTCAGACTGGCGTTGCGTGGTGCTCAAAGAAACTCTCAGGGCCTTTTGGCTTTCCAGGAACTTGTTCAGAAAGAATCAGGTCTCGAAAGATCATATCGGCGCAAAGACCTTAAAGGATTTATTGTTTCCTCGCCGGGGGGGCTGGCAATCGATGAGGCCGGATTAACCTCGGCATTCGCGAAGGCACGGGAAAGTGCGGAAAAGATGTTTGGCTTGAAAACACCCCTTCCCATCCGTGTGGAACTATTTCAGAAAAACAACTATCAGTCTTTTTTCTTCTCCCCAAATTGGCACAAGGCCTTATCCCTGTATGGCAAGCTGCGGGTACAGATGGATGCAGTCCAGGTCAAGTCCACCGATTTGCCGGTTGTGGCCAGGTATGCCTATGGCCTGTGGATCGTTGATGTTCTGACAGAGGGAACCGCTCCCGCCTGGTTTCAGGAAGGAGTGGCGCATCAACTGGCTTACCCGGATGGCCCTCCCAATGGTGGTATTAATGAAATCAAGAGCCGGTTGTCCAGGCAGGCCATCATGCCATTCAAAAACCTGTCCATGCCTTATCTGGCGGTTCCGGAGATTCTGGATGCCGCGGTTCTAATGGCTCAATCACAAACGGGAATCCAGGTCCTCATCAATCAGAAAGGCTTGCAAGCCATTCCCCAATTGGTCGAAGCCTATGCTTCCGGGATGGATCCGGAGATGGCGTTGCAGCAGGTTACCGGTTTCGGATACGATGCCTTCCAGGACGCTTGGGTCAAAAACATCAACCAGGGTTTCAGGACCAATCCAAATCCTGACCTGCCCGCCTTGCGTGCGCTTGGTGTCATCAGCCCAATGGGCGAATATTGGGAAAAATGAAGGTTTCACCTCTCCTCTCGATTCTCCAATGCCTTCGTCTCTCGGAACCTGAGAAGGAACAACTCCTCAGGGAAACTGAAGTTCCCAGTCAGGTTGTGGCCGCTTTTTTCAGGGTGGCGCCGGGCTATACGGTTTGGAACGAGGTTCCTGTCCTGTTGGAGGAGCTGTCGGAATTCGGCGAATGTGTGCGCGTTGCACCTGACTTCTCTGATGAATCGGTGGTCGCCGCCGGAATACGTGATTTTTTCTTTGTGGCTGTCATCCCTGACTCGGAAAAGGAAGCCCTTACAGGGCTGTTCCTGCGTCCCTGGATTGAACGCTATGCCCTTGTTTCCAGCGAGGACCGTCAGGAACTCCGTCTCCTTCTGGATGAAGCCGGAGCCAGGTCACCACGGCCTGCGGAGGAGGATCCGGAAATCCTGCTCCACCGTGTCAGGTCATTCATCCTCTCAGGGGGGACTGGAGGAGAGCATGAAGCCAAGGATGGACGGGAAAAGGAAATGCTCACCAATATCAAGGTTGTCACCTCTCCGGAGGGGTTCCGTTCCGCAGGTGTGTCTTGTGGGATCAAAGAGGGGAAATTGGATCTGGGGCTCCTCGTCAGTGATTACCCCTGTGTGGCGGCGGGGCGTTTCACTCAAAACCGCTTCTGCTCCCCACCGGTCCAGGTCTGTCGTGAGCATCTTGCCCATGGTGACATTCGTGCGGTGGTGATCAACAGCGGCATCGCCAATGCCGCGACCGGATCACGGGGATTGAGTGACGCACGTCAAATGGCTGCACTTGCGGCGGGCGAGCTGGGCCTGGAGGTGCACCAGGTTTTGGTCTGCAGCACCGGTGTCATCGGTCAGTTTCTGCCGATGGAGAAGATCGAAAGTGGTATTAAAGAGGCCGTCCAAAACCTGTCTATTGGTCAGGACGAAAATCTCATCCAGGCCATCATGACCACCGATACGGTGATGAAGTATTCCTCCCGTCATTTTCAACTGGGTGGCAAGGAGGTCACCCTGGCGGGGATTACCAAGGGGGCCGGTATGATTCACCCCAACATGGCCACCATGCTGGCATTCCTCACCACCGATGCCAGGGTAACCCCTTCGGCCTTGCATGGCGCTCTTGGTCTCGCGGTTCAAGACACCTTCAACTGTCTGACAGTGGATGATGACACCAGCACCTCAGACACAGTGCTCCTGTTCGCCAATGGAAAGGCGGGAAACGAGGAAATCACTCCAGACCATGTGGAGTACCGGCTTTTCGTCGAGGAGCTGACCCTGCTGTGCCAGGATCTGGTTCGCCAGATGGCCCAGGATGGTGAAGGCGCGACTCATCTTGTTCGAGTGATCTGCCAGGGGGCTTTCAACCGTCCCGATGCCCAGGCGGTCTCCAAGGCGATCTCCGGCTCGCTGCTCGTTAAGACAGCAATCTTCGGACGGGATCCCAACTGGGGACGGATCATCTGTGCGGTGGGGAATACCCAGGCACGTTTCAAACCCGAATCTGTGCGCCTGTGGGTTCAGGGCATCCTGCTCTTTGAAAACGGTATGGCCACCGCTTTTGACCGGGCGGCGGTTTCCCAAGCGATGGGTGAGGAGGAGATCGAAATCCGCGTCGATCTGGGAGCGGGTTCGGCGGCAATCACCACTTACACCTGCGATTTATCCTACGACTATGTCCGTATCAACGCGGAGTACCACACCTGACCATGGCCTCCATACGGCTAGAGAATCTGCACCAGACCTATGGCAATGTGCAGGTTCTCCAGAGAGTGAATCTGCACATCCACGAAGGTGAGTTTTTTAGCCTCCTGGGGCCCAGTGGAAGCGGAAAGACGACGCTATTACGTCTGCTTGCCGGCTTCGAGCCTCCCGCGCAAGGTCAGATTTTCATCGGTGAACATGAGGTTACGGGTCTTCCTCCCGAGAAACGTGAGGTGGGAATGGTCTTTCAGAACTATGCCCTGTTTCCTCACCTCAGTGTCGGTGGCAATGTGGCATATGGACTTCGTGCGAAGGGTGTTCACCATGTTGAACTCCAACAGAGAGTTCATGAGGCACTGGAACTTGTCGATTTGAAGGGCTTTGAAGACCGGGATGTGCACACCCTTTCCGGCGGCCAACAACAGCGGGTTGCCCTGGCACGTGCCATCGCTCCCCATCCTCGGGTGCTCCTCATGGATGAGCCACTCTCCAACCTGGATGTACGCCTGCGCATCCAGACCCGTGCACAGATTCGTGACCTTCAGCGCCGTCTTGGGACGACTACAGTCTATGTGACTCACGATCAGTCCGAGGCTTTTTCACTCTCGGATCGGATTGCGGTCCTTTTACAGGGAGAAATCATTCAGATCGGCACACCTCGTGAGGTCTACCGATTGCCAGTCAATCAGGACCTCGCTGAGTTCCTTGGTGAAATGAACTGGATTTCAGGGACTCTGTGTGATCTGAGAGAGGGTTATGCCTTGGTAAACATTCTTGACAGAGTCATCAAGTTTCCCGTGCCAGGATCAATCGATCTGCCTCCAGCTGGTCAGCAGGTTCGTGTGGGTATCCGTCCCGAAGCCTTTGGCCCTGAACATTTGTTCCAGGAGAAGCTTGCCGGTTTTGTTCGAGAGGTTCAGTATGAAGGTGAACAATGGCGGATCGTGGTGGAGTGTCAGGGAGCAAGACTGACACTGGTATGGCCTTCTCCCTGCCTGGTAAATCCACCGCCGGCCGGGCAGGAGATGGGATTTTCGCTGGATAATCACAGTCTCATGGTCTTGCCTGAAACGCCGGGGAAGAAAGAGTGAGATACCTTGTCCAGAAAATACCTGAGTGAACATCCTCCAGTCCAGGATGGCCAGATCATCGATCTGGAGATAGAAGACCTTACCTCGGTTGCCGAGGCATTGGCCCATGTCGATGGTATGGCGACTTTTACACCAGGCCTGCTATCAGGTGAGCGAGCCCGTGTGAAGGTCGGAAAGGTTTCAAAGGATTTTGCCCGGACCTTTCCCTTACGGCTCCTGACCGCCTCCCCCAGCAGACTCACCCCGGTATGCCCGGTTCATCTCCAACCCAGGAGGGGGATGGATTTCCAGGAATCTCTCCACTGTGGAGGGTGCCAACTCCAGATCATGGACCGGGAAGAGCAATTGGCTTTCAAACGGAAACTGGTCCAGGAGACCCTCCAACGGGTGAGTCGATTGGAAGTGGATGTGGCTCCTGTGGTGAGCGGGGAACCCTGGCATTACCGCAATAAAATGGCTTTCAGTTTGACCACCGCTGAAGGTCATCTGAGGTGGGGATTGCGTAGTGTGGAAGATGGGGGAACTCCCGTTCCACTGACCTCCTGTGAAATCGCCCACGGAGAACTTTGGGCTGGGGCGGAAAAAATCCGCATGGCCTTGGATGAGGAGTTTGGAACGGCACTTGCCTGGAATGGTGTAAATGGTTGCATTCGGTCAGCCACGATCCGCTATCACTCAGGCCGTCAGGAACCGCAACGCTCCCCGGAGGACCGGGCCTCACTTGATCCCTGTATCATCGCCCTTTTCGCGGTGGCCTCATTTGATGTGGAAACACCCCTCCGTATCGTGAAGTGCCTGGCTTCTTTTCCTGAAGTGCGCGTTCATTTCACCTATTCAGATCCCCGCGCGGATGCGGTTTATTTTGATCGTGCGCAGTACCTGAATCGTCCCCCAGGTAAAGATCCCTCGTGGGGCATGGCCAACTTTCCCGAGGAGGTCTGCGCCTGGCACACCGCTGGTCCTTGGACCACCCTGGTAGGACCTACCTCTTTCCTGCAGGTCAATGATGAGATGGCGGTCAGGTTGTATGGACGGGTACTGGACCTTCCTTTCGAGGAAAGCGGCTTCGCCATTGATGCTTATTGTGGGGTGGGTGTGTTGACCCGTGCCCTGGCTCATCGGTTTGAGAGGGTGGTGGGGATTGAGCTCGACATCCAATCGATCAAACTGGCACGTACCACATCGCGCCGTCTGAAGGATTGTCGTGTGGAATGGATCGCGGAGGCCGCCGAGGCGGTTTTTGGAAGGCTGGGCAAGCAGTCTCCACGGGAGCTGGGACGCAAACCCGATCTGGTGGTTCTGGATCCGCCACGAAAGGGTTGCCAACAGGAGGTTTTACGCGCTTTGTTGTCCTTGAAACCGAGTGATGTGGTTTATATCAGCTGTCACCCTGCAGCCCTCGCCCGGGATTTGAAAACTCTCTGCAGAGATGTCTTCCGGATTTCCTCGGTGGAACCGTTTGATCTCTTCCCGCAAACTCACCATGTGGAGACATTGGTGCATCTCAAAAGGCGGTGATGACCATGGTTGACCCTCCTCCGAAAGTAGCGGTCAAGAGGACATCAGCCACCTCACTATTGGAGGACCTCTTGGAGGTTGTTACCCTCTCCGGTTGTCTTCCGCGCATTCAAAAGGTTCAGGAAGTTGTTCTGAAACCGAATCTGGTCACTGACAAGCCGGAATACATCGCCCTCGGTGCCAACACAAGTATCGAGTTTCTCGATGCTCTCCTGTCCATTCTTTCAGACCATGGATGCCATACTGTAATCGCTGAAAGCGAAACGGGCACTGCTGCTAAGGGAAGGAAACTCGATCTTGCCTGGGAAAGGATGGGACTCAGGGATTTGGCTTTGCGGCATGGAGCTCAGCTGGTCAATCTTTCACGGGAACCCACTCGATGGATCGAGTTCTCCGGGAGGGGGCTCAAGGGTTTGGATCTCCCGGAGCGGATTCTCGATTGTGAGCTGCTGATTGATATCCCAAAAATCAAGACTCACAAATACGCTGTCCTGACCTGTGCCATGAAGAACCTCTTTGGCCTGGTACCTGAACCACGGCGCATTATCTATCACCGCTGGTTGAATGAAACTATCTCGGATCTGGCTGGGTTGCTTTCTCCACGGATGATCACATTGGTGGATGGATTAGTAGGGATGGAGGGGAATGGACCGTTGTATGGCACCCCGGTGCAGCTCGATCTGCTCATGGCCAGCGAGAGCTGTTTCGCGGTCGATCTTGTTGCCTGTGATCTCATTGGAGTCAACCCCGATTCTGTTCGGTATCTGGAGATCTCTGAGGAAGTGAAGGCATTGAGAAAATTATCCATCGAGGTGATTGGGACACCACTCGAGGAGGTCCGCCGTCCCTTCAAACCAGTCCAATTCAACCTCTACCGCTTGTTTGAGAAGAAGCTGATGGAGTCTCGCCTGGTCCATCTGGTGACTTCCGAGTGGTTCCAACGGCATATCTCCAGCCATATCGCCGGGCTTACCCAACGTTTACGCGGGGGAGGATATAGCTGGTATCTGGATCATCCTGACAGGAAATAACCATCCCATTACTGGAACACCAGTCCATAGATCTTCGCCTTGTTAAGACGGAATTTCAGGCAGATCGGTTGACCCTTCTCGAATCCCAAATCCTCCTGTCCATTCCATTTGACTGGGACTTGGAACTTGTCTCCCACCACTGCGTCACAGTTTTCAAAGCCACGGCCTTCCAGGATGGAACCATCCCGGTTTGTGACCGCGATCCGGATTTCGCCGGCCCGTTCAGTGACCGCATTGATAAGCAGTGTTCGCCCCGGCGGCATGAGACTCACTGTAGTGAATTCCCCCCGTTCAGGAGCTTCCAGAGCAACCAGTCTGCCCTTGGGCCAGAGCGCATACCCGGTACGGTAAGACCAGGCACCTCGTGGATATTTGTGCGGGAAGGCATACCCAGTGTAAGGCAAGACCCAGTCGCCATTTCCCAGTTCGACCAGATTCGGATTCCAGAAGATACATCCCCCATCAGGGTCACCGAACTCGAAGGTCTCCATCAGAGGTCCACCGGGTACCCAATTCCAGACCCTCCCATCATGGCTGGCTGCCAGCTCCAGCTGAGTCGTGTCTGTGCTTGTATCCCAGACAGCGGGGAAGAGGAGTTGTTGATCTGAGGCACCTGGGATGGTGGTATAGCAGTTTGTGTACAGCAGCTGATAAGGGGCCATATCCGACCGTGGGGTCAGGATCACCTCGGAAAGGGAAAAGTCACCAAAGGTTCTACTCCGTGTCATGCCAATCGAACGCCGGCCCGAACCCTGGGATTCACCGAGCCACCCCATGCCCATCTCATCGGGCGGTGCATCCAAGGCACGCGGTCCCACAAAATAGTTGCGCGTATAGATCCGGTATTCCTTCCGTCGCGGATCGTAGGTTCCAGTGACCAAGGTGTCGCTGTGTTCCACAGTGAAAGGCTCCGGAAACCGTTGAAAGGAGATCCCATCGGGGGAGGTATATCCATATAATGCTGAGATAAAGCCTGCGTCCTTCCGTAGTGCGCGATGCTCCCAGCGATCGGGATGAGCTGCTCTGAATTTCTCGAACTCTTCGGGAGTGATGGATCCATCAGACACCCCCTTATAGCGTTCGGATGGAGGGGCGGATGGATCGATGAAAACACACCCGGGCCAAGTGGGGATAAGGTTGTTGGCTTTGCTCCCTTCGAATTCAACCAAACCGAGTTCGGGGCGATTCCAGGTAAGGCCATCCCTCGACTCATAATATGCAGGTCCGCCCGCTGTGTTGGCCCATGCCCGGTAATGATCCCCATCGTGCAAGACAAAGAATCCCCCCATGTTGCCTTTCTCCCAGGGCTTTTCCTGACTGATTGCGGGAGCCATTCGTTGGGCATGTTCAGCCCTGAGTCGAATCCCCCAGGGAGCATCCTGACCGCGGACAAAAGTGGCACCCCATGGGCCTATCGGAGATGACTTGGAAGCGGTAACGGCATTGCCATTCTCATCCCGCCAGGAATAACCACCAGGACGTATGTAGTACCAGTCCGTGAAGACAATCCGTTTTCCAGCAAGCGCGTAGGGTTCACCGGTCCATGCTTCCGCGGGGACGATGCTCTGATCGATGAGGTTTGGCTCGCTCTGAGCTGTGTGGACGCTCAACATTGTTGCCAGACAAACGACAGATACCATGCATGGAACTGGGATGGTTACACCCACACCCGGAACTTTTCGCATGGGGAACACCGGAATGCCTCCTCAGATATCATAGGTCTTGTCAGTGTCTGAATTGATTACATGACTGAATGGATCTTAGGGTTTGGCACTACCCCGTATGGTGACGGATCATATCATGGGAAGAGAAAATGGATAGAAGTTGTTACCGTAAAACCTTTTTTTTGAGGCGACGGTCGGTACCCAGCTCCTCGATACGGTTCAGGAACTCTTTAGAGGAGGATTCGATCAGGTTGCGTTCGGCTTGGGGCTTGTGACGATACATCTGAATCGCGGTCTGCATCCGCGGATTGTGTTTGAGAAGGTCCTGGTAGGTTCCGACAAAGTTCCAATACAGGAAATTGAGCGGACAGGCTTTTTCTCCGACCCGTTTACGTTCGCGGTAGTGGCAGCCATGACAGTAGTCACTCATCTTGTCGGTGTAATGGGCCGAGGCGGCATAGGGTTTCGAGCCGAGCTGGCCGCCATCGGCATAGAGGGTCATGCCCATTACATTGGGAAGGGTGGCCCACTCAGCCGCGTCGATATACATCTCCATCATCCAGCGAACGAGTTCCTTCGGTTCGACACCTATTAATAAGGCGAAGTTCCCCACGATCATCAGACGTTGGATATGGTGTGCATAGGCTTCCCGCTTGGATTGTTCGATCACACAACTGAGACAGCGTAGATTGGTGTCACCGGTCTGCATCATGGCCGGAATGCGCCGGTGGAAGGAAAGGAAGTTCTCGTCACGGTAATCAGGCATCCTCATCCAGTACACACCATGGAGGTATTCCCGCCAACCCATGACTTGGCGGATGAATCCCTCGACGGAATTGATTGGTGCTTCACCCTCGATGTAGGCCTCCTCAACCTTTCGCAGGACCTCACCTGGATACAGCACCCCCAGGTTCAAATAGGGAGAAAGAAAGGAGTGGTACATTCGGCTTGATTTGGTCAGCATGGCATCCTGGTACATGCCGAAGAGCCGCAAACGGTGCTGGACAAAATCCTCTAGCCAGTACTCGACCGCTTTCCGGGTGACTGGGAGTGAAAAATCAGAGCTGTCACCCACATGACCGGGGAACCGTTTTTCCACCAGGTGAATGACCTCGAGGGTGATATCATCCGGGGGAAAAGTGGGTGAGTCCGGGATCGGCATGTTGCCTGTAGGCGGAACCCGGTTGTCGGCATCGTAGTTCCAACGTCCCCCCAGAGGTTGATCTTCCTGCATGAGGGTGCCAGTCTCCCGCCGGCGTTTCCTGTAAAAAGCCTCCATGGTCGGATCGGCAATCGAGGCATACCAGGCCGCGAAATCGTTTCTGTTGACCAGAAACTGATCATTGGGGATCAGTTCGACTGGCAGCCCGCTTTGTATCACCAGGGACTTGGCAAGTGTGTCCAGATCAAACTCAGTGGATTCCATGACCCGTAACTTCTGGATCCCGGTCCGCTTAATGAAATCCTCCAGGCAAGCCTCCTCGCCACACTCACAAAGAATTTCTGTTCTCTCATCATCCAGACGGTAATGGAAAACCTCATACCCCGCGTGACGCAGTTCATCCACAAAATGCCGGATAAGTGAAAGGACAAGAACCATCCTTTTTTTGTGGTAATGAAATTTTAATAAGGTAGGAATGGACTCAATGATGCAAACTGGCCCTGACTTGGGTTCGAAGCCCTTCATGAGTGCAGAACCGAGATTGAGCTGTGTAGGTTGAATCCAAACTCCAAGTGGACTGGATTTCTTTGTTTTTCCGTTACAGCCTTTTCTGGAGGCCATGATGGGTACTTCTCCTCAAGTGATACTTGTTATCTTATGCCAGATTACAATCTTTGGCAACTGGTCTTTGTGGTATACGACTGGGCAGGAGGTGTATTCTCTTTATGATCCATCTTTTGGTGTCCAACCATGCAGCCTGTTGAGTTCCTTCGTCTTAGGGCAATTCCACTCGCCTCCTTCCAGGCTCGTGGTACCTCGCGTGTGATTGCCTTTTTCAGTGAGGAACTGGGTCAGATCCGTTGTTCAGCCAAAGGGGTATCCAAACGACATCGATCCCTACCAGCCGCGATCCCGCTTTTTTCGACCTATGATCTTCTGGTGTCCCGGCCATCCTCAGGAAAAGAACTGTTTGAGCTGAAAGAACGTGAAGTGATGGTCATGCGCAACAATCTCAATCAGGGACAGCCGGTTTCAGCCTGGGCCACTGCCTGTGTGCTGGCGGAAGTTCTTCTCCGGGGAACTCAGCTGGGTGATGCTCATCCCTACCTCTTTCGTATGCTCGACAAAGCGCTGACCTGTCTTGAGAATGGAGCCCCATCCGCGCTTCTGTTGCTGGCTTTCCTCGTGAAGTTCCTCGAACATGCCGGATATGGTTTACGCCTGGAGGAGACAGTGGATGGAGAGGCGATACCACCTGACGGGCATGTTTTGTTCGATACCGCTTCCGGTGGTGTTTTCCTTCTCTCCGGTCAATCAAGCCGTGGTGAGATCCGGGGACGTGCCCTAACGAGTAGATGTTTCCGGCTGGAGCCCATGGCACGAAACGCCCTTCTGAAAATTCGCCTTGCGGTATTCGATCAGTTGGAGGAAACTCACACCCCTGACCCGGTTGTGATGAGGCTGGTGGATCTCGCCCATGCCTGTCTTGAGCATCATCTCGAGATCCGTTTGAAAAGTTTTGAGCTGTTTGAGCAAATCAAGGGAAGAAAGGAACACCCTTCATGAGCCAGAAAGTGGAAAAAATTAAACGGACCTATGCCACCGATCTCGAACAGGCGGTTTTCGAGTTTCCGTTAGCTGACACCCATGAGCACCTCTATTATGAGAAAACCTGGACTGAGGATACGAGTGATGTCCTTCGTGACCTTCTCAACAACTATGTTCCCGCGGATCTCAAAACCGCGGGGGCGGATCAGAAAGCGATTGACCGTGCACTCGATTCAAAAGATCCCGACATTGCAGGACGTCTTGCGGGGGTCCTCCCCGCACTGGAGCGTTGCCGCTACACAGGTTATGGCGAAGTTGTCTACTTGATCGCAAAGGTGGTTTACGGCCTGGACTCTCTCACTCCTGAGGGACTCATATCCGCACAGCCAATCCTCGATGGCCTCAGGCAGCCTGGTGAGAGACTACGTCTTCTGCGTGAGGTGGCTGGATTGGAACATACCCAGACAGATCATTTTGTGTGGTCTTGTCTGCCAGACTCCTCTGGTCCGGACTTCTTTTTCTATGACCTCTCTTGGCGGAACTTCTGTAATGCGGAGATCCAGCCCGAGAAGCTTCACGAAGAAACCGGGATCGAGGTGAAGGATCTGAATTCCCTGGAGGCCGCACTGACCGCTTTGTTCGAGAAGTATGCCCCCTGCGCCATCGCGGTGAAAACACAACACGCTTATAACCGAACCCTCGACTGGCATGAACGAACCCGCCCGGATGTGGAGATCGCGCTGAATAAAATCCTGAGCCATCCCGGAACCAACATCTCCGAGGAGGACCGTCTCTGCCTGGGAGACTGGTGCTGGGCCAAGGGAATCGAACTGGCTGCCCGGCATGAGCTGCCCTTCAAGATCCATACCGGTTACTATGCAGGTACGAATCACATGCGGACTGCCCGGATCAAGCCTGGAAACCTCTGTGAACTGTTGATTAAATATCCCCAAGCCCAAATTTTACTGATGCACATCGGATATCCTTACCAGGATGAGATTGTGGCCCTTGCCAAGCACTTTCCCAATGCCGCAGTGGACCTCTGCTGGGCTTGGGAAATTGATCCCTTCAGCAGTAAAGACTTTCTGCGCAGGATGCTCCATGCAGCTCCTCTCAACCGGGTCATGGGTTTTGGAGGGGACACCCGTCATCCGACCAATTCCTATGCCTATTCCATCCAGGCCAGAACCTGGCTGGCGCGCACACTGGGTGAGGAGGTCCGGGATGGGTGCCTCACCGAACCGGAGGCGATTGCGGTGGCCAAATGCTGGATGTATGAAAATCAAAATGAGTACTTCCAGCTGAGCAAAAAACGCGAGACAATAGCTCAGTGGAAAGGTGAAAGGTTAGGATAAGAGGATCCATATCTTGACGTGACAGGAGGAAAGAACATGATGTTTCCAGGGCGGGGAGCCATCGAGAAAGGGTTTCTTCGTGGTTTCACTCTGATTGAGTTGTTGATCGTAATTGCCATCATTCTCATACTCATCTCAATTGCCTTACCCAATTTTCTGGATGCGCAAGCACGTGCAAAAGTGACCAAGTGTGAGGGAGACATGAAGGCCATGGATGACGCCATCATGTCCTATTACCTGGAATGGAAGAAGTTCTTCGGTCCTTGGGAAATCAAACGGCTGACTACCCCCAACGCCTACATCAAGACCTTGCCGGTCGATCCCTTTGGCCCAATCAACAGAAATGATTATGGTTATTCCTCGGTCCTCGCGGCCTATGGGTCACCAATCAAACGATTCTATATCTACCACGGCCCACCGACCTTCGACAATCATCCAGACATGAAGCGTTTGGGGATCAAGTGGGTGCTCACTGGTCTCGGTCCAGACTCGGGATGGTTTGACAGTCCGAATGGCGCTCCCAAATATCCCCGGTACAATCCGACCAATGGCTCCAGAAGCCGTGGCAACCTGGAACGTGTGGGTCCTGGGCAAATTCCTCAAGATAAGTACCGTCTGTTCTGGGATTGAGTAATCCTGATTGCTTTCGCTTGTCTGGCTGGAACGAGAATCCTTCCTCGTTCCAGCTAGTCACCGTTAGTCACACTGTTGTGCTTTGGGTTTTCATCTTCCTCTCAGATGGAGTAGAGTAAATTCACATTTTCAAAAGCACCGCAAAGGAGTCATCCGCCCATGACTGACTTGGCGAAGGAGAACTGTATCGCTTGTTCTCCTGGATCCTCAGGATTAAATGAAACCGAGGTGGCTGATCTGCTTCTGATGCTTGGAAACGGATGGAGCATCCAGGAAGGCAAGCGTCTTGAAAAAGATTACCAATTTCCCGATTTCCTCCAGGCACTGGCTTTCACCAATCGCGTAGCGGGAGTTGCTGAGACAGTCGGCCATCACCCCGATGTTCTTCTCAGCTGGGGAAGGGTACGTCTGACATTGTGGACCCACAGCATTGGTGGACTTTCCCGGAATGATTTTATCCTGGCTGCCAGGGTGGATGCGGTTCTCTAGTTTCAATTAAAAACTCAAGGAGGCTCTGATGCTTACCCAGGAACAGGTTGCCCGATTTCATCAACAGGGTTTCCTGAAAGGAAGCCGTGTTCTGAATGATTCCGAGGTAGAGGTGCTTCGCAATGAGTTGGAGCGTGTCATCCGGGACCGTGATGGAGATGGTCCAAAACCGGTTCATATCGTGAACCTCACCCGTGATGATTCAGCTCCTGTCTGGCAGGTGGTCAACATCTGGCAGGCGAGTGAAGCTTTCTGCAATCTGATGAATCACCCAACCATCCTTGAAGAAATCGCTCAGCTGACTGGAGGCCGGGAATTGAGAATCTGGCATGACCAGATACAGTACAAACCCGCTGGGCATGGTGGTGTGAACATGTGGCATCAGGATAATCCTCTTTGGCCGATCATCGATCCTCCCAATCAGGTGACCGCCTGGGTGGCATTGGATGATGTGGATGAGTCCAACGGCTGCATGAGCATGGTGCCCGGTTCCCATCTGTGGGGAGATCAGATGGCAGTGCTACGGGAAATTCCCGATTTTGGTTCGATGCCTGCCAGCTGGCAGGGGCACAAACTCGATGTGGTTCGTTGCCCGGTGGACAAGGGGGAAGTCCATTATCACCACAGTCTGACCTGGCATGGTTCCCATTCGAATACCAGTAACCGCCCCCGCCGTGCCATCGCCTATCATTACATGACCGAGGAAACCTACTACATTGCCGCTGGAAACCATGTCATGAAACCCTTTGTCGAGGTTGTTGATGGCGCCAAGCTGGAAGGAACACGGTTTCCACTGCTTTGGAAGGCTGAATAGGATAGAAATCGTCATTCCCGGGAAAGCGGGAATCCAGAGTTGGCTTAACGAACGGACTGTTAAGCTCCTCTTCAAGACACTTGCTTGGAACTACCATCATGAAGAAGGTTCTGTTTGGAATCATCACAATTGCGCTTCTCATTCTGTTCTCTCTGGCCGGGGCCGAGGTGATTCTCAGATATGTTTGGACTCCGCCAAAAGGGCTCTACGACTACTCACATCCATTCATCCGCCGCAAAATCCGTCCCGGTGTGGACTTGCCTTACCATGGTGACCAGGTGACTGGATTTGGGGGTGAATTTCATCTGGAAGGCGGGCCGGTTGGTTACCGGACCAAGTCAGTTTTATCCAGGGTCAAATCACCTGATGCTTACCGGATCATCTTCATGGGGGGATCCACCACCGCTTGCACTTACATCCCGCAAGAAATGACTTTCAGCCAGCTGGTGGAAGACCATCTGAATGCCGAGGGGCTGCCCAAACGGATCGAATGCGCCAATGCGGGTGTGGATGGGAGCTGCGCAAGAGACTCTCTGACACAGCTGCTCTTTGATGTCTCCTTTGCCAATCCCGACTGCGTGGTGGTGATGCAAGGGGTCAATGACTTCGCACTGGGATTGACCCCTGATTTCCAGCCGGATGCCTCCGATCGTCGGACAGGGAAGGGAAAAGCCAAGTCCATTTACGAGGAGTATTTTGGTGATCCCCATCCATACCTTTACCAGTTCTATAAGACTCTCACCCGCCGTCACTCCAGACGCTTCACCCTGGATCATATTCGTGAAGAAAGAGAGCGCTTGAGTCATCTCGAAAGGACCGAGATCACAGACTTCCCGAGTCTTCCCTGGTTTGTCCGCGATATGCGTCTGATTGCTTCATCCGGGAAATCCCTTGGGATCCGGATGGTTTTCGTAACCCAATGCTCCTTGTATGCAGAGGTCCTTCCGCCTGAAGTGGAACAGCGTCTGGGGATCCCTTTTCCAGAGGAGGATGGCCTGAATCCCTCCAATGCCTCGATGAAACGGGGCATAGATGCCTACAATGATGCGGTCCGCCAGCTCGCGGCAGAGATGGGTGTGGAGCTCATTGACCTGGAAAGAGTGGTACCCAAAACACTCGACTATCTTTATGACCATGTCCACTTCTCGGTGAATGGGAGCAAGAAGGTGGCTGAGGTGCTCTCTGATTACCTTCTGAAAACTTTCCCGGGGTTGGCAAAGCAGTAGCGATTTTATTTGCATTGGGGCAGATAGAAAGCGAATGAATTCACCACCCCGGTCTTTTGGATCTATGCCCTTGCCGCCGAGCGCAACCCAAACTGGAAGTTGCGGAAGCTTTGAAGTGGATGACGCAAAGCGCTCTTCATATACTGAGGTTGGGTCAGGGCGCGGCGGAACTTGTGCCACTCCCAGCTTTTGTAGGCCTTCCTCAGGTAATAATCGAGGTCTTGGGGTGACAGCGCCTCGGTTCTCACAACCGACATGCTGTTCCCATCATACTTGCTCCAGTCCTTGGTGGTGAGAAATCCTTTTTCATCAAGCTCCTTGTAGAACTTGCTTCCAGGAAAGGGGGTCATGATGCTGTATTGGATGGAATCCGGATTCAGTTTCTGCGACCAGCGGATGGTCTTCATAGCCGTTTCATGGGTTTCGCCGGGCAGACCAAATGAAAAGGTCAGGTGGATTTTGATTCCGAGTTCCTGCGTATAGCGCACCATCTCCTCGACCTTGCCGAGATCAAGGCTCTTGTCGGAGTTATCCACTAACTCCTGGCTGGCTGATTCCACCCCATACTTGACGGCGTGAAGTCCGGACCTTTTGAGTTCTCTCAGGGTCTCTTTGTCACAGGTGTCAGCACGAGACATCGCAGCCCAGGGAATTCCCATGTTGCGTTTGGAGATTTCCTCGCCGAGTTTCAATAAACGCCGTTTGCCGATGTTGAAGGTATCATCATCGAAATAGAAGGATTTGAATCCCCAACGTTTGACACAGTACTCAATCTCATCCACGACATCGACTGGATTACGGGTATTGTATTGGTTGCCCTCATACATGATCTGGGGCCAGACACAAAAGATACACCGGAAGGGACAACCCCGGCTGGACCACATCTGAAGACTCGGTGCAGGAATACCTCCGGGCAGATCATGGTAGTTGAAAAGCGGATACTGATCGCGTGAGGGCCAGGGCAGAGCATCCAGGTCTTTGATCACTTCGCGGCGCTTGTTGTGATGGGTGGCCCCGCTCTCCTGATCAAAATAGCTCAAACCCGCTACCTGGCTCAGGTCCCCTCCTGAATCCAGTGTTTTGGCAAGTTCGAGCGCGGTGTAATCGTATTCGCCGCGCAAGGTGAAATCGACATACCGGTGTCCAGCAAGGAAATCTTCCCCCTGTTCAAGCATGTGGAGTCCCGCGAAAGCGATTTTCGCCTGGGGGCATCTTGCATGGATGGCCTGGGTCTGGCGCAGGTCGGTCTCCATCGAGGGGGTGGAAACCTCCAGAATGACAAGGTCAGGCTGGAACTCTGCAACACGCTGAACAAAACTCTCCTCGCTGGTCCTTTCGGCGATCCCATCGATGGTCAGAACCTCGAAGCCATCCCGCTGGAGTAACGCAGTGGCATAGGCCATGTAGAAGGGGAAGGGCATATAAGGGCTGCAATCGGTCTCATAGTGTGGCCAGCGGGATCCTGCACGGACTCCATAGTAACCCGGACGGTACCAGGGGCCATTCCCAAGAAAGACCTTCATCCTCGAAACTCCTTTCACCTCCATGAACAACAAGACCGGGAGCCCGGTCCATGACCTTTACTTTAGCCTCAGTCCCGGGAACCATCAAGCATCCTAATGCTTTCCAGGGGGCTACTCCATGGACTTTCCGAATTTATCCAGCATTCCGCTGATTACCCAGGCCAGGTCGCGTTCCATCTCCGCTGAAAATCCACGGGGAGAAAAAGGAGGTGGCTGCCATGCTGAGCCTCTTCCGATGTTCGATGGCACACCCAATCCCGCCAGGGACCTCGGTCCCGGCTGGAAAGTCCGGCCCTTCCTCAGTGTTGAACCAGGCGGGACTGTCACTCTGGCGGATGTTGATGGTTCCGGCGTGATTCGTCACATCTGGATCACCACCCGCGAGAAGGCATACCGGACAGGGGTGTTGCGTTTCTTTTGGGATGGCGAGGAGACTCCCTCTGTAGAAGTTCCTCTGGCCGACTTCTTCTGCTGTGGTCATGGACGCCGTGCCCTGGTGAATTCCATTCCCATCTCCGTCAACTCAGTGGGAGGTTTCAACTCCTACTGGCCGATGCCCTTTCACCAATCTGCTCGAATCACTTTCGAGAACCAGGATACGGAATGGGTCCGAACTCTTTTTTATCAGATCGATTACACCCTCGAGGAAGTTCCAATCAATGCGGGCAGCTTTCACGCACAATGGAGGCGGAGTGTAACCACCCGGGAATGCCCGGAACATGTCATTCTCGATGGAGTCAGGGGATGTGGGCATTACGCCGGAACCTATCTGGCCTGGAGTCAGCTCTCCAATGGCTGGTGGGGAGAAGGAGAAGTCAAGTTTTACATCGATGGGGACAGGGAGTTTCCAACCATCTGTGGAACTGGCACCGAGGATTATTTTGGTGGAGCCTGGTGTTTTGCTGAATCGGGCCAACCTCCTCAACCTTACTCGACTCCCTACCTTGGATTACCTCTGGTCCGTCAAATCCCGGGTGAGGTTCCGGTATATGGAATGTATCGTTGGCACATTCCTGATCCGATTCACTTCCAGGAAGCTCTCAAGGTCTCGGTTCAGGCGCTTGGATGGTGGCAGGGGCACCGCTATCAACCTCTGGCTGATGACATTGCGAGTGTGGCATACTGGTATCAGATGGAGCCTCATTCCGCATTCCCAGATTTCCCAGAAGTCAATCAGCGTTGGCCAAGGTAGGCAAGGGATGGAAGGATGTTGGAAAAATGAGTGACTCTCAAGCCTTGTGAACGTTATATTTACATCAGTTCCCCTCAACGAATGGATAAGCATGGCCGATAATCCTATTGACAAGGACCGACTTGTTGGAGATACTCGCAGTGGGAATTTATCGGTGGTACCTCCGGCTCGCTCAAGCCATCAAGGAGGTACCCCAGGAGTGAAACGGGTATGAAAAAGACAATCTTTGTTCTATCCGCATTTTTCCTTGTAGTCTCTCCGGTTCTTGCTGGTGGGTTGGAAGAGGATTTTCTTCCAGCCGATCAGGGTCTGACCCTCAACCAGGAATCCAAGGGCGTGGTTTTTGCCTCGGATTACCAGGAAGTGGTCAACGAAGATCAGGAACCGGGGATTCTGGGGAAAATTGGGGGCCTTGCATCGAATACGTTGAACACAGCCCAGAGGTTTGTTGAGACCCCCTTCAAGGTCTCATTCAAGGTTTTTGGGCAGATCTTTGGCAGAAATAACACCGCCGATACCGCCAAAGAAACTGTAAAGCCGGAAGCTCCGAAGAGTGATGAATGGGTGAAACTGGACCCGGAATCAGTACCAGACTTCTCGTTGAAGATGAAGTTGGACCCAGGTGGATATTCTGTATTTGAGAAAAGTGAAGGACGTCGGCTGGCCAACATGAGTACTGCGGAAAAGAAGGGGCTTGGCAACCGGATGCTCAAGGTGCAGATCCTTCTTCAGGACATTGTATCCACGGACGAGCAGTAACTTTTCACACAAAGATTGACTCTGCAGGGCCTGGGGAATTGGTTCTCTCAGGCCCTTTCTCATTTTGGGGGCAGCCAGGAGTGTTGACAGTTGATGAAATCATTCAGCAGCTCGGTTTGAAACCCCATCCCGAGGAAGGTGGTTTCTACCGCGAGACTTACCGCTCTCCGGAAAGTCTCCAAGGAGAATCCCTTCCAGTTCGATACTCCTCTCCGAGGTCACTCGGTACCGCCATCTTCTATTTGCTCACTCCCAACTCTGTTTCCGCACTCCATCGTCTCCCCACGGATGAGATCTTCCATTTTTACCTGGGTGATCCGGTGGAGATGCTCTGGCTGTTACAGGATGGGTCATCGCATGTGACCACTCTCGGGCAGGACTTGGCGAAGGGGGAAGCACTCCAGTTGGTCGTTCCCATGGGAACCTGGTTTGGATCCCGGTTGAAAGCGGGTGGGCGATTTGCCTTGATGGGGACTACTATGTCTCCCGGTTTTGATTTCTCTGATTACGAGGCTGGTGATAGAGCCAAGCTCCTTGCTCAATATCCTGGCCAGGCAGATCTCATCATCCATTTGACACGCAGTTGATCCAGGGACTGAAGCGCTCAAAGAAGTCTGGGAAGGTCTTGCTCACACACCCCGGATCCAGAATCGTCAACCCAGGTACCCGAATCCCCGCTACCGCGAAACTCATCGCCATCCGGTGATCATCATAGGTTTCAATCTCAACCGCCTTGTATGGTGGGGTAGGATAGATGGTCAATCCATCAGGGAACTCCTCGACCTGCGCCCCTATGCGTGACAGTTCATTGGCCAATGCAGCGATCCGGTCTGTTTCCTTGATGCGGGCATTGGCGATGTTGCGGATGGTGGTAGGGCCTTCGGCGAAGAGCGCCACCACCGCCAGAGTCTGCGCGGTGTCACTCATGGCATTCAGGTCGACATCGATGCCATGAAGCGGGCCCCCTGAGAGGTTGATCCGTTCCCCCTGGTGGGATGTTTTGCATCCCATTCGTTCAAGGACCTTCGCGAAGGCGGCATCTCCTTGCCGTGTGTCTTCAGGGATAGGACCGACGCGGACTGTTCCCCCCGAAACGGCTGCTGCAGCGAGGAAGTAGGAGGCACCGGAAGCATCACCCTCAACCATGTAATCACAGGCCACAGGCTCCTGGCCGGGCGGAACGATCAGACGGTGATAAGCCTCATTGGCCGCGTGTATGCCGAACCGTTCCATCACCGCCAGGGTCATATCGATATAGGGTTTGGAAACCAGATCACCCTCCACTTCTAGGATGAGTCCCTCATGCATCCGCGCTGCCGAGAGGAGCAGGGCGGAAAAGTACTGGCTACTGCGCGATCCTTCGATCAGGCACTTGCCGCCACGCAATCCTCCACCGGAGATTCGAATCGGCGGACAACCGGTTCCTTCCAGGTCGACTGCCCTGCCACCGAGCTGACAGATGCCATCTATAAGGTCCCGGATGGGACGTTTTTGCATTCGTTCGTTTCCAGTAAGGATGACATCCCCTTCCCCAAGTGCACAAAAAGGGGCCAGAAAGCGGATTGCGGTCCCGGCATTCCCACAGTAAAGAGGCTCTGAAGGAGAAAGCAATGGCCTTCCTGTTCCCTTCACCAGGATTTTTTTCAACTGATTATCCGCAAGAACCTCGACTCCAAGCGTATTCAGGCATTCCGTCATCCGTTCGGTGTCATCCGAAAAGAGCGCATTCCTCAAAAGACTTTCACCCTTTGCCAGAGCGGCCAGGAGTAGAGCGCGGTTGGTGTAGCTCTTCGATCCGGGGAGGCTGATCTCGACGAGGGCGGGAGGTGTGGCTGGGTGGAGGATGAAACGAGAGGGGTATTCATGCATAAAGGTTTTCTACCTCTGCCTGCGACTGGAGTAAAGTGACAGAAGACGATAAAGTAGGTACGATTATAGTTTTATTAAGACTCCAATCAGAAGATTGTAGACTTATTCTGTATACCGCCATGTGAATCACACTCCTCCAAGACTGGTTGATCGCTCGACGGTAAAGTTCATTGGAATTTCTGCAGGCCAGAGACGATGTTCCTGGATTTTTTCCTTCATAGGGGAAAATCCGTTCATCGGCAAAAACTGCTCCCCTCAAGAGACCCAACACCCCGAGCAACATGACTCGCAGTCGTATTGGACCGGGTGAGATCATCAAGAAAGCCTCCTCAAGTGACTGAGTTAATACAATGTGGGATTCTCTTTCCAATCCTTGTCTTTGTCATAGCCATATTCCTTGACTCTCGGCCGCCGTTCGCGCAACAGGACAGACACAATCCCCAGAAAGTTGCTCGATGATTTTTCATTTGTGCCGGTCAGTTGAAGACGGACTGTGTGTTCTCCTGTTTCCGGCCAGAAGTCGAGTAATGGGAATTCCTTCACCTGTGTTTCGGGGCTATAGAGATCAAGGGGTTGCCCCACCTTGATTCCATCAATATAAGCCTGATAGATGCCGTAATCATACGAGCAAGTCAGTTGGAGGATCAGACGCCGTGGTTCGCGTTGAGCTACATGGAAAGGGATCTCATACCAGCCCTCTTCAAAAGAGGATGGCTGGAAAAAGATTTGAGCCCCTCGTGGCCACAGGTCTCCTGTCTGTATCCCCGCGTTCCCATTTCCATGATATTTTGTGTCCTGGTAAGGGGTGGCTGGCGCGATGATATCCAGGGATGGCAGTGCCCGTTCCCGTGCCGGAGGAACAAGGGCAAAGCGTTTAACCGGTCCAGTCTGGTACCAGTATGCGACACTGGCGAAATCGTCTTCGCGTTCATTCCAACTGTCGCGGATCCCTTTGGGATTCTCATCCACAGGCAGCCAGCCATAGTGTTCGAGTGTGACTCGGATGCTTTTCTGGAACACGATGGGATCCTGGATATGCCACCGGTATGCCCCGGTTCGTTGACCGAGTGCGCCCCAGTCCTCGGCCCAGGGTGTACCAAAGTAAGGCGTGCTGTTGCGTTGAAGCCCCCAGGCCGCGAGAAAATAATCTTCGGTGCCGGTGCCCCAGATGGAAGCTTTTTCCTCGTCATTGATATAGATTTTTTCATCTCCCTCCCCGAACCACTCCGGGCTGCGTGAACGGACAAAGAGAGTCGTGCCCACATAATGTCCCGGTCCATCGGCATCCAGGATCAGATAGTCTTTCCCAGGGATTACTGGAAAAGCCTGGTTGTATTGTGCGCAGAAATAGGGTGTCATTGGATCAAGCGGCTTTTGTATCCAGTCAATATTGTAGTAGAGCAGCGCAATATCCTTTTTACTCTGATTGACAATTTCGATCCTCGCCGATTTCCAGAAGGGCATCCTCCAGAAACAGTTATAGGAATCACCATCATCCACTATGACCGGGAGGCTCTTCACCTCCATGCGCTGCCCGAAGCCACAGGCAAAGAACTCTCCTACCGGGGCCTCAACAGCGGGATGCTCATGCCCATCCCAGAACATCCGCAGCAGCATTTCCTGGTGGTTGGCGGCTCCATTCTTTGCCCATGGGTGTGGACCTGGGCCGAGAAAGGTCATCCAGATATGGGTTATTACTCCGGGACCCTCCAGATCGGCCAGGACCTTGGTTTCGCCCGGTTTGACATTCGAATTGTCCCAGTTGCTGTCGGGATCATAGGAGCCATTCTCAAGACGATGAGAGGAACTGACTCGCATGCTTCGCCCTGGCTGGTAAGTGGCGAGGTCTGCGAGCCCCTGAGCCAACGCTCCGCTTGAGTAAGAAAAAAAGACTAAAATCAAGAAGATGTCAACCTTGATATGGCGGATCCTGTTTACTGGTATCACCCCGGAAAGACATCTCATGGATGTTCCTCCATGGAAAAGGATTTGACTTGATGAGTATCACACAACAGAACCGGATTCTTTTACAGGTTACTGGAAGACACCCTGGTAGAGTGATTGGTAGTCCTCCACTCCCATAGGATGGGGATTGAAAGTTCCGGTCCACTGTTCGGAAGCCATTTTCGCCAGCAGAGGCAGGTCCCCTTGTGGGATTCCTGCTTGCGCAAGCCGTACCGGAAGACCAGCAGTTTCAAGGAGACTCTCCAGGTGAGCAGCGAGCTTTTCAGCCGCCTTCTGTGGTGGTTCCCATGGATACCCTAGTCCCAATGCGATTGCCAGAGAGGCGTAGATTCCAGCAGTCGAGGAGTCCGCCAAGTTGTATCGAACGACTGCAGGGAGCATCAATCCCACTGCCTTCCCATGAACCAGGTCATACCTCGCAGTCAAAGGATTGGCGGCTGCATGAGCTGCTCCCAACATGCTGTTCTCGATAGCGATCCCAGCAAAGGCAGCGCCCAGCAACATTTCCCCACGTGCTGACTGATCGGTTGGATCGATCAACACTCGCTCAAATGCACAGAGGAGCAGCCTGAAGGCTTCGAAGGAATAGAGATCGGAGATGGGATTCCGTTTTGTGGTCACAGCGGTCTCAACCGCATGGGCGATCGCATCAATTCCAGAGCAAAGGGTGACCATGTGAGGCTGAGTCAAGGTGAGAAGTGGATCGAGTAAAGCGATTCTGGGGGCTGCCTTTGGATCGCCACAGGCCATCTTGCGATGTGTTTCCGGATGGGTGATCAGTGCATAGGATTGACACTCGCTTCCTGTTCCAGTGGTGGTGGGGACCGCGATCATTGGCAACATTGGCCGGGTGGCCTTACCGGTCCCCCAGTAGTCCTCCATCCTGCCGCCATTGGTGAGGATGAAGTTGCATCCCTTGGCAGTGTCCATGCTGCTGCCGCCGCCGAGTCCCACGATCAAATCAATGGAGGCGTTTCTGGCAACATCGGTACAGGCCTCGACCTCACGGGTGGTCG
>CAYZUX010000064.1:0-25200 GCA_964481775.1 uncultured bacterium
TCGTCAGGGTTAACCGGTCGGGTGTGCGACGGAATGTCGTCGGGGAGGTGGATTTACCTCTACCTCCCATCCCGGTTCTGTTTTTCTTCTGTTTTTGGAACTGACACCCTTGAGCATTCCCTAGGCCTAACAGCCTGTTTCCCCCTGATCCGATCCACTCAAAACAAATGCTGGAATGAGCAAGGGTGCCCATTCCAGCATGTTTCATCAAGCCAACCTCACTCGGCTACACAATTTATTCCGTTACCGCCATCACATCAGGAACGAGGTCAATCATGAAATCCTGTACAGTGATTTCCCCCGCTACTACTTCAATGATCGCGCGCGGATCCTCGATAAATGGAACGATCACCTTGAGTTCATATTCACCCGGTGGAACTTCATCGAATTCATAGACGCCACTTCGGTCAGTGAACGTGGTGCGTTCAAAGACACGATTCGTGGCGGGATCACCGTTGGTTGCAAGCAGGCGGACAGAAAGAAATGGAGCAGGTGAGGTTTCCCCGTCAGGCCTAACAGATATAACCTTTCCCGAGACTGATCCGAATTCATTCACTGGTTTCTTCTCAAGCATGAAATTCAGATATTTCTCCTCGCCTGTGTGGAGCATGACTCGCTCGGTTTCAGTGATGTATCCCTCCTTTTCGGCGGTCACATCATATTCACGCGGAGAAACATCCTTGAAAACGTATTTTCCATCCGCATCGGTCTTGGTAATTCGGGGAACTTCATCAGTATTGACTCCCGCCAGGCTCACCGTGGCTCCCTCGATGGGAACCCAGACATCCAGTGGCCCCATATCCCGGCTGACATAACCTGTCAGTGTCGCGGGGCCTTGGCTTTCACGAACCAGCTGGAAGGACTCGGTGATGGCAGCTCCCGGATCGACGGTGCCTGTGTGTGTTTGGCTCACAAACTCATCAGCTGAAACCGAGAGGATATATGGGCCTGGGGTAACCTTCTCGAAGGTCCTGTATCCATCTTCGCTGGTTTGTCCTGTCCTGACATCTCCATCCGATTCAACCAACTTAATTTTTGCATTTGGAATAGGGAGCCTTCCAGGACGAAGAGAGAGAGTGAATTCAGTCACATCCACCGTGATCTTGGCGTAGTTGACAACCGCTTCCAGAGTGAAATCTTTCTGCAGCGTTTCTCCCTCAGCAAGGTGTGTCTCTCTTATTCCCACGCCGGTATACCCACGTTTAATGACAACTCCATAGAAGCCCTTCTGAGGCACCAAGTCGAATTCATAATACCCATTCTCATCTGTGAACCTGTCAAAACCCCCATAAGGGGGAGGATAAACGGCAATAACGCCAAGGCCGTTTGGAATGAGCCGAACCAATGCATTTTTAAGCGGTTTCAGCTCACCCGTGGATAATCTTTCAGTGACATGCCCAAGGTATTGGGCGGAAACAGTCTCCGTGAAAAAACGCAGTTTCCAGTCCTTCTCTTTCTTGTCACCAACAGCAAGTTCGATTATTTCGTGTGTTGACCCCTCACGTGTTCTAAAATATCCATCTTTCCAGACAACGACCAAGTACTTTCCTGGCTGCAGTGAACCGATATGGTATGAGCCATCCGCATCACTCGTATCTGTGTAACCCACATCTGGAGGAAGTGGGCCATCGTTGGTGGGGAGATTCAATTCAGCAAGCGCGCCCACCGCGATCATGGAAATCGTCGCACCTTCAAGGGGTTTCAGATCCCCATTTTCTCCCAACTCCAACACCTTTCAGAAGAGGCTCGCACTCTCCTCCTCCTGAACCGGTTTGAGCGCGAAGTTCCTGGTGACAGTTTTACCGGGTGGAAGGTAAACCGAACCATCGGCTCCCTGGTAACCCTCAGCTGCCACTGAAATCTGGTATTCACCAGGTGGAACATCCACGAATTTGTAGTCACCCTGCTCGCCACTGGTCGTCGTCCGGGAGGGCATCTCCGAGTTGATTCCGGTGAGTGTAATAGAGGCCCCACTGATCGGAATCCACACAGTCAACAGACCCACATCCTCAGTGATGACACCCATCAGCGTCGCGGGACCTTGCGGTATCGGAGTCAGGAAAAAATTGACCTGTTTCTGTTCTCCCTGTGCCAAGTCACGTCGAGTCACCTCGTACTCATAACCATCTTTCGTGCACGCTACCACATAGCCACCGGGCGCGAGGTCCCTGAACTCATAGAAACCTCGTTCATCTGTCTTCCGGATCAGATCCTGATCGTCCGGCGGCAAGATATTCCCAGGAACCGGATACTCACGTCCCAAGCGGACAGTCGCACCGGCAATCGGTTCTCCCGGGGTGCCAGCATTGTCACTTGCTTTCCTGACATAGCCGAAAATACGTCCCAACTCAGGTGGTTCGATAGGGACAAGCACCCAATCCGCACGGAGCTCCTGACCCGGCCGGATCTCAATGTGCCCCTGGGTGGGAACAAACCCATCTTTGATCACCACCACCTGGTAACCATTCACTGGCAAAGACTCAAAAAGGTAATACCCATTCTCATCCGTGGTCCGGTCATACCCCACATTCGGGGGTGGGAAGATTTCGATGACCGGGTAACCATCCGGAACAAGCCTGACAATCGCTCCAGCCACTGGTCTTATTGCATTGGTAGTCCCAGGCTGAGTGACATAACCAAACAATCTGGCAGATTCGCTCTCCACAGGCATTAATTCCAGATCCTGACGCACCGCGGTCCCCGCAGGTATCTCAACCTTCAGATCTGCATCCTGATACCCATCGGCCTGAACCAGCATCCGGTAAAGACCAGCGTACAAACGTGGGAACTTGTATTCTCCAAATTGATTGGTGAAGGCGACCAGGCGCTGTCCTTCCTGATCACGGGCGGTTGCAGGGTCAGTGTTGTTTTGAGGAATCAGGGTGACCTTCGCTCCGGCTACATAAACCGGCGCGAAGGTGGGGAAGTCAGTGTGTCCCGTGATTACACCCGAGAGGCTTGAGTACACCTGACCGCCTCCCATGGGCTTCAGATAAAAATCGAGGACAGTGGTTGCTCCCACCGCTACCCTGGTGGTATCCAAGGCCGGGAGAAATCCCTCGACCAATACCACCATTGCGACAGATCCTGCCGGGACGGAATCGAAACGGTAATACCCGTTTTCATCGGTCCTGGTGATCAGAGGAACACTCTGGACTGAATTATTTTCTCCTTCCACCTCGATCATTCCGAGCAGCGCAGATGACGGCGGTAGCGAAAAACTGACTGGGATTGCAAGAACCATCGCCCCCTTGATGGGCATAGGGAGCTGATCTGTATTGGGATCGATTTCGCGCCAGACATGCCCTTCCAGCATCCCGGTCCGACCTGTCGCTTCCGGGAACAACTCGATTGAAAGCTTGACGGTTTCGCCTGGATTCACCCAAACCCGCCGTTGTTCAGCTCGGAATCCCTCCTTGGTAACCTCAAGTTTGTATGTGCCCACAGGAACGGGAGCAAACTCGAAGTAGCCCGCCTGGTTGGTCTCGGTCTCAAAGAGTGTCAGTGCCACTGAGGGATCATTCTCATGAGTCATGCGCACCTTGGCTCCCTCAACAGGAAGCGGCCGCGTTCCCGTGGAAACAGCCGTAAAAACTGTTCCTAATACAATGCCCTGCTCCGAGGAGATTTTATTGAGATAGAAATCGAGTTGAGTGCTCACTCCCGCGGGTAGTTCGGCCATTTGTTCGGTGCCTTCATACCCCCTCGCCATCGCAATGACCCGATAGGAACCGGGCGGAAGGGAGTTGAATTCGTAATGGCCATTCCCATCGGTTTCGGTTACATATTTCCTGAGAACAGGGGGATGAACCTGCCACGGGTTCTCATCCTTTTCGGAAACACCTGGCAGTGAAATCCTCTCTGTCCAATCCGAGTTACCCGGAATGGCAATGACAAGCGCTCCCGCCAGAGGAACAGGCAGACCAAGGGTACCGGGAACCACTCCAAAAACAGTTCCAAACAACCTGGCTTGCGGTGGTGGAGGTTGGTGGATGATCTGTAAGTTCACTAACACGGTTTCGTTTGGGATCACTGTGGCCGCATCCGTGGCAGTCCCCCAGCCACGAGCCCAGGCAATCACCATGTAGTCGCCTGCTGGTACCTCACGGAAAGCATATTTGCCTTCCTCATCAGTGGTGACGCTCCGGACTTTCGCAACCTCGACAAGGGCATCAGACCACGTAATGGGGTCTGTCGCATCATGTGGCTTCGGAAGAAGGCTTACCAGGGCATCTTCCAATGGAACTGGATCCTCCACTCCGGGAGTCACCCCAGTCACTGTTCCAGCGACTGCACCATTCGAACCCAGGATTATTTCCAAATGGAAATCCTGAGTAGTTCTCTGCTGGGTGAATACCTCCACCTCGGCCGTGGCAGGGAAATGAAATGCCGCTACTGCCCGGGCGATGTATCGCCCAGGATGAACTCCCTCAATCAGGTAATGCCCCTGTTCATCGGATACCGCTTCGTAATACCGTAAACCTGAGATCCCAGTCTCATCAACCGACACATGTCTCAGAACTATCTTGGCCCCTGCCAAGGGTGCATCCATCGGACGGGCTGAACGTGGATCGTAGGAAAAGACAGTACCCAACACAGCGCCATAGGGACGAACAACTGGAAGGAGAACAAAATCCTCAGTGTGAACCGATTCATTTGACAGAATTTCGATTTCACGTTCTTCCGGTTGGAAACCATTCGCTGTGACAACCAGGCGGTACTTCCCCACAGCTAGGTCGTGCACCACATAATGGCCTTGATCATCGGTGAAGACCACCTGGTGGCCATCTTCCTGCCCGGGAAGATGAGTATTGTCAAAGTCTCCTCTAATCCCATCTTCACCCAGAGGAACAAGCCGGACCGCCGCACCCTCAATGGGAACAATGAGTGACAGGTCATTCGAGAAGGCTCCCCTTACAAATCCACTCAGATCAGCAAGGTCTTCATTCCGTGGAGCCAGCCTGAGGATGGCCTCTGTCTCTTGACCAGCTGTTACCCCGATTCGAATACGCGCTGTGTGGTAGTCCGGGTGGGAAGCAGTGATTCTGGCGGCACCAGCAGGGACTCCCTCGAATCGGAAATCTCCTCCCGGGCCGGAGGTGGTTTTCAATCGGAATCCCTGTTCGGTGGAGATCCAGACAGTCGCCCCAGAGATAGGGATAACCACCAAGGCATCCCCCACATCTTCAAGGATGACTCCTTTTACCACACCACTCTGCGAGGGTTCGGGAAGGTTAATAGCTCCCTTCCCCAAGAGACGTCCCAGGATCGCTGCCTGAATGTCCTTGTGGTCTACGCGCAAATCACTGTTGGTATCGGCCTCGGGTGCCAGTCGCGGCCCCCAAGGGTCATAATCCAAAAGTAACTGAAAAAAGTCGTCATGGTCAGTAACCGAGTCCAGATTCAGGTCTCCAGGTGTGAGGACATCTGCTGCCCATAAAGGTGAGAATGGAAAAACCGTCAGGACAAGGATGTAATAGCCCAAGGTGCGGAGTGAAGGTGACATATTACCCTCCTGCCATAGGGATTCAAGGCGACGTTACAAAAGGAAATCTCAGACCGCCAAATGAGGCGAAATCTTACCCCGAAGAACAGGATTTCCTGGGATCAGATGCTTAACCCATCACAAAGTATACAAAGGTGGTGTGAGGGTGTCACTGGAATTTCTCTTGAATTTTTAATTTCTTTAACATCTATCAAATACTTCCTTCCTAGCCACGTTACCAACAGAACCAGAGGACGTTCATTTTGAATCATACTCATGGATGGGGAGTCTATGAAACTGGTAGGAAGAAACGCGAAACTGATGTTTTTATGGAATATCTGGGGAGGGGAAAAAGGAATCATGAGTCATGAAGAAAGCCAACCACCTTCGTCCACGCGAGAAAGTGGCGGAGTTATGGCTACCGTGTGGCCTGTCTCACGGGAGAAAACAGAGATAAGACTTTCAATTGATGGATTAAGTCATTCCGATCCCGAAGTCCGACGTGCCAGTGCGGAGAGACTTTCCACGGTCTTTTCAGAAGAGGCTTTGCTTGCGCTGCGTGCAGCAAATGCAGTTGAAAACATAGTCAGTTGCAAAGCAGAGATCGTGCGTGCGATCCGTGCCATGGAGGAACATCTCGAACCACAGCCACAGCCTGCCTGAGGATTATCCTGGGAGACCTCGCCGGCTCTTTTTCCATCCAGCCGGATAAATGATGGCGGTAAGAGCTGTCTGAACCAGGAGAACAGGGAAAAGGAGATAGTAAGCCCACAGGAACGCACGGACATCGGGGTAAGGTGGTTGGTCCGGGCTCCACAGGTCGGGGCTTCCGATATCGTGCCAGACATCGGTTCCTGCTGCAAACATCACAAGCCAGCATAGGATCGATACGATCCCAGTGAGTAGACCGATGAAACAAAATGTTTGGTGTTTCATCATATCATCCCTTCTTTAGAAAAAAACGGTTCCTGGCTGATTTTCACAACAAGATTATTCCTGTGATTTAACGTAGACAAGCTCACCTTTCCCCAAGCTGGATTACCATGTCTATGGTGCAGGCATCGTAGATCCTTCAAACACACAGAAACATTCTCTTCTTGCTTGCTGGGTTCTCCTATAAGGGCTAGCCTATAGATGTGGAGAATCACAATGGGACGAATCTGGGAATCCGTTAAGATCGATAATCCGCTCGAAAGTGACAAGAAGATTAGATGTGATGTGTTGGTGGATACCGGGGCCTCGCATATGATCTTGCCTTCAGCATGGCGTGACCAGCTGGGCGCTTCGGAGACTGTTTCGAAAGGTCAGCTCGAGTTGGCCAATCAGGAATCAGCCAAAGGAACTGTCTGCGGTTTCGACCGAATTGAAATTGATGGATTCAGGCCGGTTTTCAGCGAGGTAATTTTCGTGGATATGCTGCCCGATAACGGAGACTATGAACCACTGGTCGGGTACATCGTGTTAGAGCAGAGCCAGGCTGCGGTGGATATGCTGGGCCACCGGTTGGTGCATGTGAAACGGTTGGATTTGAAGTCAAGTTTCGCGAGGTATGTATGAAATACAAAATCGCTTTATACAAGTCTGATGAAGGTTATGCGGTCTCTGTTCCTGGGCTTTCGGGCTGCTGGTCCCAAGGAGAAACCAGCAGGAGGAAATGGCTCCATTCAGACCTCTCCGCCACCAACCCTCGCGAACCCCTCCCCTGCTCCACGGATCACCTCCGCGAAGACCTCTGCCGCCTTGACCACTTGCCACATGTCCACAAACTCATTTTTGGTGTGAGCCTGGGCGATGGAGCCAGGCCCGAAAAGCAAACAGGGAATCCCACCCTGTCTGAAAACTCCCGCATTCGCGGCCCACGGCGCAGCGGCATAGGATCCCTTCCCAAGCACTTTCTCACGAGCTGCGGTTACGAGCTTCACAATGGGTGAATCGAAGTCCTCCTCAAAGGGTGGATACCAATCCCGTTCTTCAATCTCATACTGGAAACTTTCACGGCCTGCTTTGAGGTTTTCGAGCTCCTCCCGGAGTGCCCTGGTCATCGCTTCGCGGGTTTCCCCGGGAAGGACCCGGCGATCGATTTCAATTTCGCAGAGAGCCGGGATGATATTCCCCGCGGTGCCACCATGTATGGTGCCCACACTCATCGTAGGCTGACCAAGGAGGGGATGTTTATCGGCCCGCAACGCGGGAAGGAGCCTGTCCTGGATCATCCACAGGATTGCTCCCATGTGATAAATCGCGTTGATACCAGCATCAGGATTCGAACTGTGTGCCGCCATTCCCAGGGAACGGACCCGCCAGCGCAGATCTCCCTTGTGAGCAATCACTATCCGAAGCTCAGTCGGTTCGCCCACAATCGCCGCATCGATTTTGGGGCCATGGGAAACAAACCAGTGTGCCCCGGTAGCTCCATGCTCCTCATCACAAGTCGATACCAGGTAGACGGTGCACGGGAGACTTCCACTCTCTTCAAGGACAGTGCGAATTCCCAGCATCATGGCCGTTAATGATCCCTTTGTATCGCAGGCGCCACGCCCCCAAAGCCGCCGCCCATCAAAAAAACCCTCAAAGGGTGGGATGGTCATCCCTTCCACAGTGACGGTATCGCTATGAGCCTCCAGCATCAAAGCAGGACTGCCCTCGGGACCAGCGAAGCGGGCGATCAGGTTGGGACGTCCCGGAGAAACCTCCTCCAAGGTGATATCAGCGCCCCAAGGCAGAATCATATCTTTCAAAAGAGCGGCGAAAGCTGCTTCTCCATAGGGCGGATGCTGAGGAATCACACGTTGTGGATTGACACTCGGACAGGCCACCAGACGGGAAAGGATTTCGACGGCCTGTGCCTGCATCATGCTCATTACCGTACGGCCTGAGAAGCAGTCCATCCAAGCAGATTTTCGATCTCCAGGAGTTGTATCCTCTCCAGCAGGCGGGTTACTTCCGGGGATTCCCGGCCCCGAACTGCTTGCTCGCAACGATCCACAAAACCGAAAGGATCCCATCCCTTGGCCCGGATTTCCGTTAGCCATGGACGACAATAATCATTCTCTTCAGACTCGAATAGAAATGACACAGTGTCAGCCAACGAAGAGAAAGCAGGGTGTCTTCCCACCCGGTGGAACCAGTATTTGGAGTTACCAAAATCTGGTTCACGGCGATGCATGATCCCATGCCAGTAGGAACCAGTAGAGTTTTCAATCCCTTGGGAGATCACATGCGATGGTTCAAGGGAATCATTCCAAAGGAGGAGGCCCCCCTTGAGGGCGGCGGCCATCGACGGATCGACCATGTTTCGACCCAGACAGAGGTCTTCTCCAGTCATGGATTTGACCTGGTCTTCAAGGGAGAGATCCCAGGGAACAACAGGAACAAGGGGAGGAAATGGAGCCCGGGAACGTAGCCGGGTTACGCAATCATTGACCAGCGCCGATGGGAGAATCTCAAGAATATCCAACACTTTCATCCTTCATCGACTCCCTTCCGGTAACGTCTGTTTCTTAAAAAAAAATCGATTACTTATCGAGAACCTCGAGCGTAATGTGATCGATCTCACCAGCCGCGAGTGGGGCTCCGATATCATCGAGATAGGCAACCACAACAAAAAGTTTCCCTCTGTCGGGAATCAGGGTCTCATGTGAAAGGCTTTGCCATGTCATTGTGTTGGGTTCAAAGTCACATGCGGTCAGGATACGAAGAGGGATTTCCTTCCCCTCACGGGTGACAAAGGGGCTTTCCGGGGCGAAACGGTACCTTCCTCCTTCGTTTGTCGGCATCGCCAGGGCCACCACAGGCCTCCCGATACAATTGCTCCTGGCAGTTGCTGACAAACGGACTTTTTTCCCCAGGAAATCCGGCACATTAGTGACACGTTGGAATAGAAATTGGCGCCGGGATGTGTTTCCCCGGCAGATCCCGGCCACCCCAACGAGGTTCCCCGGTGGACGTTCAGCATGGACCAATGTCGCCGGACTGGCTTCCCGGACTTCCCATCCATTGGGCAAGAGGCTACCCGGAGGCCAATCCTCAAAATCCCCATTCACAAGGATGGACGCTGGGGAGACAGGTTGTGGAACCGGGTCTGCCGGAGCCGACAAAACTCCCTCAAAAATCTTTTCCAGCTCATCAGCGGTATGGAATCCTTCAGCAATGCGTAAAAGGGTTCTTTCACGGTTGAAGAAGATGATTTGTGGCAGGATCCGAATTCGTTTGGGGTCGAATCCCCGGTAGATTCCTTTCCGCGCTGCGGGGGTAAGGTCATAGAGAGGAACCGACAACTTCAAACGTTCCCATGTCGCCTTTATGTACTCGAGGGGCCATTTCTTATCTTCATCCCGATCGATTGATGTAAAGACCAGATTGGTTTTCGAACCAAGCCGTTCCTTGAACCGGTTAAGTTCCTCTGCCTGACGGCGCCCCAAACCATCCATCACCTGGACCACGCAAAGTATATTCAGATCGGATCCATCCCAGGAAACATTTGGCGAGTCTGGAGGATATTTCTCAGTCAGCTGTGGAGTTGTCAGCATTCCTTCCCAATAACCAGCCTGAGCCATTGCAGGCAGGAGAAATAGAACAATTAAAAGTCGAATCCCCCATGGATTCAGAGAAAGGAATGGTGAAGGCAAGCCAGAAGAGCCGAAGGACGTTGCTTCTGGAGGTCTGTTTCGATAAAGTGACATGTTGCATCCTCGCGGATGCAAGATAACAAAGTTTCCGCCCGGTTGAAACCGAGATCAGCCATCCGGGACACAACCATCCAAGCGGTTATTGAAAGGGATTCCTAGTATGGCCACATTGACCAAGACCCCAGCGGCTGATTACAAAGTCGCGGACATCTCACTCGCTGAATGGGGCAGAAAGGAAATTGAGATCGCCGAAACTGAAATGCCAGGCCTTATGGCGCTCAGAAAGGAATACGGCCAGTCCAAACCGTTAAAAGGTGCCCGAATCGGCGGTTGTCTTCATATGACAATTCAGACTGCGGTTCTGATCGAGACCCTGGAGCATTTGGGCGCCACAGTCCGGTGGTCATCCTGTAATATCTTCTCCACCCAGGATCACGCCGCCGCGGCATTGGCAGCCAAAGGCACTCCGGTCTTTGCCTGGAAGGGCGAAACCGAGGAGGAGTTCTGGTGGTGTATCGAGCAGACAGTGTTTTGGCCGGACGGGAAACCATTAAATATGATCCTCGATGACGGTGGCGATCTCACGCTGGTTATCCACCAGAAGATGCCCGAACTCCTTCCCGGAATTCGTGGCATCTCAGAAGAAACCACCACCGGTGTACATCGTCTGTACGAAATGGAACGCGGTGGCACGCTGGGCTGTCCTGCTTTCAATGTGAATGACTCAGTCACCAAGAGCAAATTCGACAACCTGTATGGTTGCCGGGAATCCTTGCTCGATGGGATCAAGCGTGCAACCGATGTGATGATCGCTGGCAAACTGGCGGTGGTATGTGGATATGGCGATGTTGGGAAAGGATGCGCTCAATCCCTCAAGGAATTCGGCGCTCGAGTGGTGGTGACCGAGGTCGATCCGATCTGTGCACTGCAGGCCGCCATGGAAGGTTACCAGGTTTCACGGCTGGAGGATGTCGTCTCCGAAGCGGATATCTTCGTAACCGCCACTGGTTGCTGCCATGTAATCCGTCGTGAGCACATGGATGCAATGCGCGATCAGGCAATCGTCTGCAACATTGGTCACTTTGATATCGAGATCGATGTAAACTCAGTGTTGAAAGATCCCACCCTCAAACGCGTAAACATCAAGCCCCAAGTCGACCAAGTCATCTGGCCCAATGGCAAGCGTCTCACCATTCTCGCTGAGGGACGGCTGGTTAACCTGGGATGTGCCACAGGTCATCCCAGCTTTGTGATGTCCAACTCCTTCACCAACCAGGTGTTGGCGCAGATCGAGTTGTTCAGGAATTTTGAAAAATATGAAAAGAAGGTGTATGTCCTTCCGAAAAAACTTGATGAACAGGTAGCACGCCTTCACCTTGAGCGTGTCGGTGCGAAGCTGACAGTCCTGACAAAGGAGCAGGCTGAATACCTGTCGGTTCCTGTGGAAGGACCCTATAAACCCGACTACTACCGCTACTGACAAGAACTACTTTCAGGACAGGTGAGAGGTCATGGAGGCAAACGGCCCATTGCGGGACGAGGAGGGAAGTACTCTGACCCCGCCTCCCTTTCTCGAGGCGCAAACCCTCTTTCATGTCCTTGGAGGGTTGACCTCGGATGGGATCGCTGTCCTTGATGAAACCGGGATTATCGAAAACTTCAACAAGACCCTGGAGGTCTGTTTTGGTTTCAATGCAGAGGAACTCAAGGGAAGATGCCTAGCCGATTTTCTGCAGATCCCTCAGGAGGCGTTGCATCCGGAAGGCTTCCGTGGATGGTTGGAAAAATGTGCGCACGAACCACAGGTAGGGGGAAACAGGATTCGTGGTACACACAAGGATGGACATCACCTCGAACTCGTTTTTTCCGCTGGCAAGATCCCTTCACACAACAAATCCCGTTATGTCTGCCTTCTGCGTGATATCACCCACGAGATGGCCGCCCAGGCCTTGGCGGACAGTTATGCCCAGCAGATTGGGAAAAAGAACGAATCCTTAGCCCGTGCATTGGTGGCAGCTCATTCAGCGGCTCAGGCCAAGACGGAGTTCCTGGCAATGATGAGCCATGAGATCCGTACACCTATGAATGGAATTATCGGGATGACCGGAATCCTCCTGGAAAGTGAATTGGACCCCCATCAACGTGAGGTTGCGGAAACTATTCGCAATTGCTCGGATGGGCTCCTCTCCATCATCAATGACATCCTGGATTTCTCGAAGATTGATGCCGGCAAACTTGAACTCGAAATGATCGACTTCGATATCCGGACTACAGTCGAAGAAACTGTGAACCTGCTTGCTCCCAAAGCTTCTGAGAAGGGAATCGAGCTGGCCTGCCTGTTCCATCATCGTATCCCGCATTGGGTGCGTGGTGATCCCGGACGAATCCGTCAGGTGTTGCTGAATTACCTCTCCAATGCCATCAAGTACACCCTTGCGGGGGAAATACTTGTCAGTGTCATGTTGGACGACATTTCCGAGACGGATGCCTCTCTCCATTTTGAAGTAAAAGATACCGGTATCGGTATTCCTGAAGACCGGATCAGCCGCCTTTTTAAGCCTTTCTCGCAAACCGATGCCTCCATCTCGCGCAGATTCGGTGGTACAGGACTGGGCTTGGCCATCTGTAAACGCCTGGCTGAGTTGATGGGAGGAGAGGTCGGTGTGGAAAGTGAGGAGGGGGTAGGATCCACTTTCTGGTTCAATGCGGTCGTTGGGCTTGCTGAAGGTCACAATACACTTCCCTCCACGGAAGAATTGGCGGGCACCAGGATATTGGTGGTTGACCAAAGCCCGACCTACAGGCGAGTTCTCAGATACTATCTGCAGGCCTGGAAGTGCACGGTCGAGGTGGCGGATTCAGGGAGCAATGCCCTGGATGAATTACAAAAGAAAAACCAGGCAGGCGAACCCTATGATCTGGTACTGGTTGAACTGCTTCTCAAGGACATGACCGGTGAAGAATTGGCAAAGAAGATACATGGCCTTGGCCTGAACCGGTTACCTGCACTGATCATGGTGGCCAACTGGGGGAAACCGGGCGATGCACAAGTCATGCGGGCGGCAGGTTTTTCAGGATATCTGACGAAACCTATTCGGCAATGCCATTTGCGGGAATGTCTTTCAGCTGTGATTGGTCTCAGCAAGACATCCAGAGGAAAGAGGGAAGACCAGCCTTTCATTACCCGCTTCACTCTGGCTGAAGACCAGAGACAAAAAAGCGCGCGAATCCTTCTGGTTGAAGATAACCATGTGAACCAGAAAGTGGCAGTTCGATTACTGAACCAACTCGGATACCATTGCGATATCGCCAGCAATGGAATCGACGCTCTGGACGCCACCCGGGAATCCCCCTATGACGTGGTTCTTATGGATTGCCAGATGCCTGAGATGGATGGTTTTGAAGCCACACGAAGAATTCGCGAACGGGAAAATGGTGTGGACATCAAGCGTCTTCCAATCATCGCGATGACCGCCAGCGCCATGGATGGGGATCGTGGGCGGTGTCTGGATTCCGGAATGGATGATTACCTTTCCAAGCCCATTAATCTGGCTGAATTAAAGACAGCGCTGGAACGGTGGATCCCTCACTCTCCCTGGAACCAGAACCAGGGTGAAATCACCAACCCTCATCACGGAAATCTAATCAACGGGAACGAAAAATGAACTCATTCTTCCTCGGAGTGGATGCTGGAGCTACGAAAACTCATGCAGTCATCATAAAAGCCTCTGGTGAAGTATTGGGTGTGGGACACAGTGGTTGCGGAAGCCATGAGGTAGCGGGATACGAACGAGCCGGGAAGGCTCTGACCCACGCCATCGAACAGGCAGTCCGAGCCTCAGGAGTTCCCAAAGACAAGCTTGGTTATGCCGCCTTCTGCCTGGCCGGGATCGACATTCATGCGGATGAGGTCGAAGTCTCCAGGAGAATGCTCGATCCACTCATGGCGGGAATCCCTTACCTCTTGAAAAATGATGCCTTCGGATGTCTGCGTGGTGGAACACGTGATCCCTTTGGGGTCATGATCAACTGTGGGACCGGCCAAGTGGCGGTTGGGAGAAACCGGGCCGGTGTGGAAATCCGGGTGGGAGGCTATGGTTGGGATTTCGGTGATTTTGGCGGGGGTGGAGCCATCCTGCAGGCCACCCTGGCAGCGGTGGTTCGTGCTGATGATGGCCGTGGCGAACCGACACAACTGGTTGATGCCGTCCTTTCCGTCTCTGGTTGCCCCACTGTCCCGGAGTTCATCGAAAGAAGTTACCGGGACATGGAGTTCATCCGTGGCCTTGGGCTTCCCAAAATCGCGTTCAGGGTTTCCCGCCAGGGAGACCGTGTGGCGCGCCGGATCATCCTGGCGGTAGCGGATGAAATGGCTGTGACCGCTATAACTCTTATCCGTAGACTCGGAATGCAGGAGGACACCTTTGATCTCATCACAGCGGGGAGCGTTTTCAAGGGGGAGGACCCTGTTTTTCTGGAAGTGATCGGAAAAAAGGTTCACGAGATCGCCCCGGGAGCACGATTACGGATGCCGCTTTATCCACCTGTTGTTGGGTGTGCACTCCTGGCCCTTGAGTCAGCTGGGTTTTCCTCCAATGATGAAGTATACGCCAACATCGAACAATCGCTCAAAGGAAAGGGGCTTGATTAGCCATGCGAAAGGTTTGTGTCATTGGCGGAGGGAGTTCGTACACTCCCGAGCTGTTGGAAGGACTTCTCCAACGCAAGGACCTTTTGGAGCTGAGTGAAATCACCTTGATGGATATCCATCCAGAGAGGTTGGAGATCCTTGGCGCGCTGGGAAACCGGATGGCCAAGAAGCTGGGTGTGGATGTCCCCATTCACACTACTCTGAGCCTGAAAGAGGCAGTTGGTGGTTCTTTCTTTGTCATCACACAATTTCGTGCGGGTGGTATGGCAGCACGTATCCGTGATGAGAAACTCGGTCTTCGTCACGGTCTAATCGGACAGGAAACCACCGGGATTGGTGGTTTCGCCAAAGCGCTCCGTACCATTCCAATCATTCTGGGTGTGGCCCAGGAGATGGAGCGCAGCGCGCCGGGCGCCTGGTTGATCAATTTCACCAATCCGGCTGGTCTGATCACCGAGGCAGTGTTGAAGCATTCCAGTGTAAGAGTCATTGGCCTCTGCAACATCCCGATCGGCTACACGATGCTGGTATCACGTGCTTTCGGTGTTCCGCCAGAAACCGTGGAATTCGATTATGTGGGACTCAACCATTTCTCATGGGTGAGAGGCTGCCGCGCTGGAGGTATCGACCGTTTCACTGAATTCCTCGAGTTGGTGGCAAAAGAATTCGAAGAAGATGGCAAACCTTCCGGGAAAGCCATGGCGAAGTGGACACGCTTCCAGGGGATTATCCCGAACTATTATCTCCAGTACTACTTCTGCACCGAGCTGATCTTGGAGGAGCTTCAGGCCAAACCCAAGACGCGTGGTGAAGAAGTCGTCGAGGTGGAGGAGGCCTTATTCAAGAAGTACGCCGATCCGAATCTCGATCAGAAACCAGCCGAATTGGAGAAACGTGGAGGAGCCTTTTACTCCACTGCTGCAGTCAACCTCATGGAGTCACTGGTCACGGATCGTCAGGATGTCCAGGTGGTGAATGTGTGCAATGGACGGACGATTCCGGAGCTTCCTTCCAGTGTTTCAGTGGAGGTTCCCTGCCTCATTTCAGCGGGTGGACCCGCGCCACTGCCACAAAAACCACTTCCGTCCGAGATTGTAGGTTGGCTGCAGCTCGTGAAGAGTTATGAGTCTCTTACAGTGAGAGCGGGAGCGACAGGAGATCGGCGCGCAGCCCTGATGGCCCTTGCAAACCACCCGCTTATCCGCCGGGTCAATCAAGTGGAGGATTTGTTCGAGGAAATCCTGCAAGAGAACAAAGAGTATCTGCCGCAGTTCGCATAGAGCAGAGGCCCAAGCTATCCCGCGTGCTTGGTAGTGTTTGATAGTTACGGCACAAACACGAAGATGTCACCCTTACTACTTGTTCCATTCGTGGGTGAATACGGGCCGACACTGTCCTTCTGCCCACCCCAATGGTCCTCAGTATCAGGGCCGATACTCCACAGGATGTATGCCGCATTGGGATATTTCAAACGGGTCGGACGTGCCCACGGATCCGGCAGGCGGTAAGCCATAGTATATTTATAGGCAAGCCCATGGCCCCAACCCCGGCAATGGGCGATCTTGCTGCTTGTGTAATGGTACAGAAACGGCGCCCCACCCGCACTTGGATTCCCATTCAACTGGAACTGGTCCTTGATTTCGGCATTGCTGATGTACTTGATCGGGGTGGTCAATACATATCCAACAGCCTCATAGCTCCAATAAGGGGCCTGATTGAAGACACCTGTTCGTTTGTTGCAGTCAGTGGTGGGCATCCCTGTGTCCCCATCTGAACCGGCTGCGCCTTCCGAGGCACGGTGGTTGAAGGGATATGAATTGAAATCCTGGTAATAAGTCGCATGAACGATCTCAAGAGTCTTGAGCTCCGCCTTGACACGAGTCACCTTGGCCCTCAGTTGCGCCTCCAGGAAGTTGGGCAAGGCGATGGCTATGAGGATTAAAATGATAGCGATGACGATCAGCAGCTCGATCAAGGTGAACCCGGTCCGGCTCCACCCTCTGCCAAGGAAACGGTTAGAAAACATAGGACCGACTCCTTCCATCAATACCCGGGACTTATCGAATCCCTTATCCAGTCTTAAGATAACATAATGTTATAATATAATCAAGACTGAATCGGATCGAGAGTCCCTTCGAAATGCCCTAAGGATGAGGATCTCTCCCTGGAGAGAAGATATCATCGAGATGGGAAAGTGCCATCTATAAGGTCATTTATTGTTTTTTTAATGGAGATTGATGGTTTGGAAAGGCCTCTGGAACGGATTGGGCAAATGGTTCACCGGTGTGAGATAATCATTTCAGGAACGTATTGCTGAGGATGAGGTCCCCCAAAGAGGTGGTTCCGTTCGTGGGACTGTAAGTGAATATGGATCCGCCTGACTTGGCTGCCAGAATTGCCTGAATGATAAGTGGCTCGGCCACAGTCTCAATCTGCCATCTCTTGTCCGGTCCGATCCCAAAAACAACCCAGGAAATACCATACTGCCGGAGGATTCTCCCCGCACCCGGCGTCCCTCTGGGGTCCAGTAATGACTTCTGCTCGTGGTAATTGTAGGTAAGGTAAGGAATCCCGGCATAACCGCTTCGTGTATCCTCTTGAAAGAGATCGCGTGGAATCGTCTTGAGGTACTGGTGGGGAGTTGTCAGAACCATGAAGGAGTACCAGTCCGCTCCATTGATATCCTGTCCACCCAGGGGGTGAAGAGGTGTGGGCACTTCGTTGTCATCGAGTGGATAGCGTCGAAAATCGATCTGGTAAGCCTCCAGCGCGGCCATGAGTGTACGTAGTTCGGCATTTGCGCGGGTCAGTTTGGCCCGGATCTGTGCATCCAGAAAGTTTGGCAGGGCAATTGATATGAGAATCAGGATAATAGCAATGACAATCAGCAGCTCAATCAGGGTAAATGCTCCCGATCTCACGGTACCATTTCCGGTTGTTTGAAATGAACTTCGGCTGATGGTTCAGCCGGGATTTTCTCACGCGCCAGATCCCCAATGAGGGTATTCGGATGATTAAGGACCATTTCCTCGTAAGCGCTAGGGGATACCTGTCCCTCGAGTTCAGTCATCTCAAACCGGAGACGTAGAGCCAGGGTTGGATTTTCAGGTTTCTCCGTGAGCAGGCGCCACTGCTTCAGGCCTTCCTCCTTGCGTCCTGAATCAATGAGCATGCGTCCTATCCGGTAATAGATCCAATCAGTCAAGTCAGAGTCTGTCAGGGTTGAGGCCAATTTCCTGTAATTCGCTTCAGCCTCCCCCCACTCCCCGCTGGCCTCAAAAAAGCAGGCCAGACTGAATCCCGGAAGCTGCTCCTCGGAAAGACTCTTCATATATCGTAATCGCCAGAGCGCTTCATTCGCTAAGGCCTGCCCCGGATCGGAAGCGAGAACATCCTGGAATCCTTGCTTCGCCTCATCCCAGTTCCTCTGCCAGAGTGACCACTCGGCAAGCCAGAATTGCGCCTCCGAGGCATGTTCTCCTCCACCGTTATAGATCTCCTCGAGAAGGGGAAGTGCTTTGCTTTTTTCATGAAGCTGGGTGTAAGCCAGGGCCCGGAGGAAGAGCAGGTTGGCCTGAAGAGCTGGATTCCGATCCAGCTTGGGAAGTTGATTCAGGACCTCAAGGGCCTTTCCTGCCTGGTGGTTGTTAAGGTAAAGACGTGCCATCGCCAGTCCTGCGATTACCTGTTTGTCGGGCGCTGTTTTGGAAAGGTCACGCAAGGCCCGCCAGAATTCAATAGCCGGGGTGGTATCCCCAACCGCGGCATGGGCTCGTGCCGCTGCCTCAAGGGCGCTGGGGCGCGCCATCAAGTGCTCATGGCCAGCGACCGCGAGATACCGGCATGCCAGAGTATTCTCGCCCTGTAATGACAGATCTGTCCCGATTCCAATCAGGTGGTTTGCTTTTCGTGAGGGATCCTTTGACCAGTAAGCCGCTACCGCTCGGGGAGGTTGATCAAGCCATTTCTCAAGCATCCGGAGGTCACCCAGTTGGAGGGCAAGTTCAGAAGCCATTTCAACCGCAAGGTCACGCCAAGGGGCGGTTTCGGTGCTTGTTGCATCCAGGACCTGCTCAAGATTTTTCAGGAATGGCCCCATCTGTTGAGTTCGACGGAGTTGATCAACCAACCGTTCAGGGGTCCACAGTCCACCTGGCCGCTGCTTTTGTCCGCGTTGGGTCTGATAGGCACTCAAAGCTCCCGAAACATCCCCCAATGAAATCGAAACATCGAGGAGTTCCTGCGAGAAAATCAAGGGTTGGGAGGTCTGGCTCAATCCTTTTTTGAAGGCCTCGGCGGCTTCAGGGAGGAATCCTCTGGCCTTGAGCAACCGTCCCCATTGAAGATATCCGGCTTCTGGACGTTTCTCCGAGGCAGGAATACGCGACCAGATCGCAAGCGCTTTCTCTGTCATTCCCAGATCAGCGAACATTGCTCCCCATGGTTCCAGGAACCGTCCTCCAGAGGTGGCCTCGAGCTCCGAGTAAACCCGCGATGCTCCCTCAATGTCTCCCCGAGCAGCCAGCATCCCCGCAACGCGTATCTGGAGGTCAATATCTCCCCACAGGTTATCCCGGATGATCTGGATCGCTTCATCCACCTGTCCATTTTTCTCCAGGGTAGTCGCTTTGATCGCAAGCCAGTCTTTGTTTTTCGTGGATGAAAACTCTCCTGTACTCGATAAGATCCAGTCGGAAACAGCCGCTCGAAATTCACCCCCGGCAGACTCATCGAGGAAAGGCGGCCATTGGACACGCATCAGGGATGGATTCGTTTTAATCCCTGTCATGAGAATTTTCCTGGAGATATCCGGTTTTCCCGCCTCAAAAGCAGACCGTGCAAATCCAGTCCACAGGCTCATCCCCTCGGTTTCCTCGAGGACCTGCGGGAGTTGCTCCCATTGGCTTTCGGATAATCCCCCCTGGTTGGCTGCTGATAGCAGTCCCACGGAAATCATCGATTTCTGTCTCGGGTCTCCATTTTTCAAAAGATCAAAAAGCGTCTTAACAGCCTCTTCATTGCGAAGGCATGTCAGCAGAAGATCGCAATAAACGAGGTGGAGCTGAGTCACCGTAGGGGGGTAAGGAGGATCGATCTCATCCAAAGGCTGTAGCTGGTTTTCCACCAGTTTGAGCGCATCAGCCGGTTGTCCGAGAGATTTGAGAAGTGAGAGTTCCACAGCCAACATCTCAGCCTCATCGATCTGGGTTTCCCAACCTGGCATCTCACGAATCGACTCCAGCTGGGTACGAGCTTCTTCGGGGAAACCGGTGGCCAACATGGCCTTGGCCTCCAGAAAAAGAAATCGGGGTGTTACGAAAGAGGAGTCTCCAATCTGTCGAAGAGTGCTCAGAGTCTGCAAAGCCTCACGTTCCCTGCCCGAGTTCAAAAGGCGCTCGATGCTGTTGAGCAAATCGGCTTGTCCCTGGCTATCCACTGCGGGAAAAAGGCTTATGAGCAGAAAACCGGCCCATAAAAGGAGCTTTTTGTTACTCTGGAAGTATATATTCATCATTTTCTGTTTAGTGAACACTGCGATCAATTGACCGTTGGAACAGCATTGGGGGCCGAAAGCCCGGTTACTCGATGGATCCAGGTTCTTGCCCGGTCATGAGCGGGGTCGATGGAAAGCGCACGACGCCAGGCCTCACGAGCACCCGGGCCATGATTCAACTTGAAATGACAACAACCCGCGAGAAAATGAACCTCCGCGTTGTTGGGATCCAAAGCCAGGGCGGCGCGGTACCGTTCCAGTGCTTCAGCGAACTGCTTTTTGACCGCGAGTTCATTACCTTCGAGGATGAGATCTGTAACGTCTGGCATCGATACCCCTGAGAGAAATGAGTCATTTTTGTTTGGGCCTGATGAAGTCAGGTTCCCTTTATCATGCCATCAGCGGTAATCAAGGCCAAGGGATATGAGAAACCATTGCAATCCCAAGTCATGGTTGGTTGAAGGGGGGATTTGGAGTATGCTGTCCTGTTCGTATTGGAGTGGGAGACTGATTTTTCTGCCTCTTTCCACTGAGAACTCTACAGCTGGGAGGCTTAGATATGCTACTTGCCATTCACCTGAAGATCAGAGTGTCCTGTTTGGTCCTTGGGATTGTGGGAGGATTCTCCATCATGTGTGCTGCTCAGGCTGGAGACTTTACGTTGTTGAAAGGACTGGCGGATTACCAGGTTTTGCAACGTAGTGCCACGGATACAGTGACTCTTCGTGTTGAAGGCGGGGCTCCGATTCAGGGGAAAGTCAAAGCCACCATCGCGACCAATGAGAAAACCCTGGAGGCTTTCAATGGTGTGGTCATCGGAGACGCGACCGGGGGGAGCTGGCAGGGGAAACTCCTGGATATTCCGGCTGGGGGCCCCTATACCATCCAGCTGAATCTGGAGGGAGCTGATGGAACCCCCGCTGGTGAGATCGTGGTTCAGCGGATTCTTGTCGGCGATCTCTGGATTCTTGCGGGCCAGTCGAATATGGAGGGGGTGGGAAACATGGCCGGCGTGGAAGAACCCTCTGACCGGATCAATGTGTTCCGGATGCGCCATCAATGGGATGAGGCCCGCGAGCCAATACATCGCCTGTTTGAGTCAGTGGATCGAGTCCATTATTTCGACCGGCGTGGAGATAAACCTCTGCCCTCCCTGGAGGAGGCCAATAATACTGCGGCACAAGCCACGAAAGGGGCGGGTTTGGGGCTTCCCTTCGCCAAGCAGATGGTGGCACGGACAGGAATTCCAGTTGGATTGGTTCCCGTCGCACACGGCGGCACATCCATGGACCAGTGGAGTCCGAATGAACGTGCCAAAGGAGGGGACTCGCTGTATGGGTCATTTCTGGAAGCCTTAAGGGCAGTCGGCGGCAAGGCCCGTGGGATGCTCTGGTACCAGGGGGAATCCGATGCGGCATCTGAAGACCTGGTAAAGACATACGGGGCAAAATTCACAGCGTTTGTAGAAGCGGTTCGTCAAGACACAGGTGATCCTAATTTCCCAATCTACACGGTCCAGATCGGATGTGTGGCCGAACTCCCCCAGCCTCTACCCTTCACCCCATCGACCTGGAATGGAATCCAGGACCTGCAACGGCGGCTGGAGCTGACCATTCCCGGAACTGGTGTTGTCAGTTCGATTGACCTCCCTCTGGATGATGTGATTCACATCGGAACAGATGGCCTGAAACGTTTGGGAAAACGTCTGGCCAACCTGGCACTGGGGTCCCCATCCTTGGGACCGCGCCTCGACCGGATCGAGCGAACCAATGAGTTCCTGAGAGTCATCTTCACAGGCGGGAGTGGCAAGCTCCTATCTCCCAAGGGGCGTGTCTCCGGGTTTTCGATCCGGGATACCGCCGGGACAGATCTGCGGCGCATTTACAAAGCCACTGTAGACGCGGAACAGCCAAACTCAGTTCTCCTGTATTACACCGACATCCCGGAAGGTGCTGTCCTCTGGTACGGTTATGGATTAATGCCTTTTTGCAACTTGACGGATACAGAGGATATGGCGGTGATGGTCATGGGGCCGATTGAAATTCCAAAATCCTGAGATTGAATGGCCAGAGGAAGCCAAGATGGTCACTACCCGACGAGCCTCGAGCCAGGACATCCCATCCATTGCCAGGTTGTGGTTACAGATGATGGAAGAGCATAGATCCCGGGATCCACGCTTCCATCTCGGAGAAGCTCCCGAGGAGTCCTATTGTCACCAGTTAAGTGAAATACTGGAGAACCCGGAGAATGCTTTATATGTGGCTGAGCACGACAGCATCATCATCGGCTATGTTCTTGCACTGATCCTTCCCAATCCTCCGGGGTTCAAGGAACCCCGCTATGGATTCATCGCCGAAATGGTTGTGGATCCTTCCTTACGAAGGTCGGGTACAGGCCGATTGCTCTGGGAACGGGCCAGGCGCTGGTTCAAACGCAAGGAAGTCACCAATGTCCAACTGAATGTGTCTCCTCTAAACGAGACCGGGGTGGCTTTCTGGAGCTCTTTGGGATTCAGAGATTTCCTGAAAATCCAATGGTGTGACCTGAATGAGGTCCAGACTCCATGATTCCCTTGGGAGCCATTCTCCGTGGCACAAGACCTCGTCAATGGCCCAAAAATGCTTTCGTATTCGCTCCCCTTATCTTTGCCCCCAGATTGAGAGATATCACAGCGGATTACAGGGTTGTGTTGGCCTTTCTGACCTTTTGTCTCGCGGCTGGGGCGGTCTACCTCATCAACGATATCTGGGATGCCGAAAAAGACCGGAACCATCCCACCAAGAAAAAACGTCCCATCGCCAGTGGTGAGCTGACAATCCCGTCAGCCTACACTGCTGCCGCTTTTTTTTGTGTCTTGAGCCTGGCTGTTTCCTGGTGGCTTACCCCCAAGTTTACTGCCATTCTGGTGATTTACTCACTGATCAATGTGGCCTACACGCTCTACCTCAAACACGAGGTGATCCTCGATGTGATGCTGGTGGCCATTGGTTACCTGCTGCGGATCGAGGCGGGTGGTGTGGTCATCAATGTGGAGATCTCAAACTACCTCTGGCTGTGCACCATCCTGCTGGCCTTGCTGCTCTCCATCGGGAAGCGCCGTCACGAACTCATGATGGTCGAGGATGCAGCCAGTCATCGTGCCATTCTCAAGGAATACAGCACCGATCTCCTGGAGCAGATGATGGGGGTTACTACTGCCTCGATCCTGGTCTCTTACGCACTCTACACCCAGGAGGCGGTCGGTGGAGAGAAGAACCTGATCTGGACATTGCCCTTCGTGATCTATGGGATCTTTCGGTACCTTTACCTGGTCCACAAGAAAGAAATGGGTGGTGATCCCGCCGAGATCCTCTTCGAGGACTGGCGGATGACAGTCAACATCATCCTGTGGGCACTGGTGGCGATGGGATTCATCTATCTGGGGTAGTACGGTGTCAATTCGAGAAATCCAAACCGGAGTGGCGAATTCATTCGCTCTCTGCAGTTCGAGCAGGTAATTTCACTCAGCACACTCTAACAGGCGAATAAATTCGCCACTCCGGTGTCTCACAACCCTACAATTTTGAATTACTCATCCTCCGGCAATGGCTTCCCTTTGGTCTCAGGAGCCCAGATCAGGGCGATGATACCAATGAAGAAGACTGAACACATGATAACCGCGGCCACACGGAAGGGTTCGGCGAAACCCTGCGAAGTCAGGAGCGTGGTGAGGCTTCCTATAATGTAAGGCGCTGGGGCAGTGAGATACCGTCCCACGTTATAACAGAACCCGATCCCTACTCCCCTTAGGCGGGTTGGATAGAGTTCCGGGAAATAGATCGAGTAGCCTCCAAAGGGCATCAAGGTCGCAAACCCCATCAATGGGAGCATCCAGTAGGCATCCGATGCGGTCCTTAGCGAGAAGAAGACGAAACTGACCACTACCAGTCCAAGGATGAAGGCCACCAGAAAGGCTCCTCTCCGTCCCCAGTAAGTGGCCAGGAGGGTGAACACGAACATTCCGCAGAAAGCACCCACATCCTGAAGAGCGGTTCCGAACGAAGCCACAAAATCCTTTACTTCCTGGGTTTCATGAGAGAGCGCGGTGCGTACCAGCTCCGGTGAATAGAAACCAATACCCCATAGTCCGACCATACCGGCCACACCAAGGGCAAGACCGATGAAGGTGTGATGCCGCCAGGTTGCGGAACGGAACAGGTCCGGGATAGTGCCAAGCTGCCTGGCCTTATCTCCACGGGCAGCCGCCGCTTTGGCTTGTTTCCAGGGTTCGGGTTCTCTGAGGTAAAGGACGATAGGGATAACCAGAAGGGAAGGCAGGATACCCACCAGGAAAAGGGCCCTCCAACCATCGGTTTCATAGCCAAATACCGAAGCCGGCAAACCTGGAGCCAGCTTCACGCTGATCAGGGAACCGGTGATATTCCCCAACGCCGAGAGAGTCTGTAACGACCCCAGAGCAAGGGAACGAACCTGGGGAGGAACACTTTCAGCGACAAGAGCGGCCGCCGCACCAAACATCCCTCCCACACCCAAGCCAACCAGAAAACGGTATATCGTGAAGTCAACATACGAGGTGGATGCTGCTGATAACCCGGTAAAACCTGAATACACCAGGAGGGTCAGAACCATGGTCTTCACCCTGCCAATCTTGTCGCTGAGCATGCCAAAGATAATTCCACCGGTTGCCCAGCCTATGATCATCCACATCGTGGCCCAACCGATGTAAGACTTCACGACTGCATCCACGTCGGCCACGGTTCCCGCCAACACCTCTCTGAGCGCCGATTCACGCGCGAGTACAAAGATGCGTTGATCCATGCAATCAAATAACCACCCGCATGAGGCGATGATCAACACCATCCAATGGTAGACTGTCACCCCCTCAAACAGACTGGTTTTTGTGCCTTGAGAATCGGACATGACCCACCCCCGTGGAAAGCTT